>CAMLCW010000065.1 GCA_946478645.1 uncultured Variovorax sp. | reverse complement strand
GTTGTCGCCGAAGCCCAGCAGGGAGTCCACCGTGCGGCATTCGAAGGCGCCGTAGAGCGCATCGCCCGACTTGAAGCTGTACTCGGGTGCCGCCTTCTCGCCGTTGGCGCCGGTGGCCGCGGGCCAGCCCTTCTGCGCGCGCACCCAGCCCTTCTGCGAGACGATCACGGTGACCGGCTCGTCGACCACCTTGACCTCGGCCACGGCCCGCTTCTCGGCCTGGATCAGCGTGCGGCGCGGGTCTTCGAAGGTCTTGGCGTCGGCCTCGATCTCCTTCACCAGCAGGCGGCGCAGCGCCGCGGGGCTGGCGAGGATGTCTTCGAGCTTTTTCTGCTCGTCGCGCAGGCCCGACAGCTCCTGCTCGATCTTGATGGCCTCGAGCCGCGCCAGCTGGCGCAGCCGGATCTCGAGGATGTCCTCGGCCTGGCGTTCGCTGAGGTTGAAGCGCGCGATGAGCGCGGCCTTCGGCTCGTCGGCAGCGCGGATGATGGCGATCACCTCGTCGATGTTCAGCAGCACCAGCTGCCGGCCCTCGAGGATGTGGATGCGGTCCTGCACCTTGCCCAGACGATGGCGCGAGCGCTTCTCGACGGTGATCTCGCGGAACGCGATCCACTCGTTGAGCATCTGGCGCAGCGACTTCTGCGTCGGCTTGCCGTCGATGCCGACCATGGTGAGATTGATCGGCGACGAGGTCTCGAGCGAGGTCTGCGCGAGCAGCGTGGTGATGAAGTCTTCCTGGCTGATGCGCGAGGTCTTGGGCTCGAACACCAGGCGCACCGCGGCGTCCTTGCTCGACTCGTCGCGCACCACGTCGAGCACCGAGAGCATCGCGGCCTTGAGCTGGGTCTGCTCCGCCGTCAGCGCCTTCTTGCCGGCCTTGACCTTCGGGTTGGTGATGTCCTCGATCTCCTCGAGCACGCGCTGCGTGCTCACGCCCGGCGGCAGCTCGTTGACCACGAGCTGCCACTGGCCGCGCGCGAGATCCTCGATCTTCCAGCGCGCGCGCACCTTGAGCGAGCCGCGGCCGGTGCGGTAGGCGTCGGCGATGTCGCTCGCGCTGCTGATGATCTGCGCGCCGCCCGGGTAGTCGGGGCCGGGCACGATCGCGGCGAGCTCCTCGTCGCCGAGCTTGCCGTTCGACTTGATGAGCGCCACGCAGGCGTCGGCGATCTCGCGCAGGTTGTGGCTCGGGATCTCGGTGGCCAGGCCCACCGCGATGCCGCTCGCGCCGTTGAGCAGCGTGAACGGCAGCCGCGCGGGCAGGAGGCGCGGCTCCTCGGTGCTGCCGTCGTAGTTGGGAATGAAGTCGACCGTGCCTTCGTCGATCTCGTCGAGCAACAGGCTGGTGATGCGCGCGAGCCGCGCCTCGGTGTAGCGCATGGCCGCGGCGCCGTCACCGTCGCGGCTGCCGAAGTTGCCCTGGCCGTCGACGAGCGGATAGCGCTGCGAGAAATCCTGCGCCATGCGCACCAGTGCGTCGTAGGCGGCCTGGTCGCTGTGCGGATGGAAGCGGCCCAGCACGTCGCCGACCACGCGCGCGCTCTTGACGGGCTTGGCGCCCACGTTGCCGTTGCTGCCGCCGAAGCCCAGGCCCATGCGCGACATCGAATACAGGATGCGCCGCTGCACCGGCTTCTGGCCGTCGCACACGTCGGGCAGCGCGCGGCCCTTGACCACGCTGAGCGCGTACTCGAGGTAGGCGGTCTGCGCGTAGTCGGCCAGCGTGAGGGTGGTGTCGCCGTCGGTGGGGCCGGTGAGATCGAGCGGGGTTTGGGAGTCGTCCATGGCGAAGAGAGAAGAGAAAACGTCGTTGTTGTTCGCTGGCGTTGGCAGCCCGTCGGGTCTTCGGCGGGTCGCGCGCGAGGTCCGTCAGGACAGTGGCGCAGCGGCATCCCCGTCGGGAGCGGCCGGGGCTTTCAGCAGGTTGGGCGGGTCGGGCAAGGTCGGCAGGTCCGCCGGCGATTCGGACGGCATGTTGCCACGCCCGAAGGCGCCGCCCTTCATCGTGAGTTCCATGCGGACGCGCCCCGGCGCCTTGCCGCCGCGCGCGCCGCCATTGCGCGCGCTGGCACCGAGCCCCGCCGAGGGCTTGAGGTAGGCATACAGCTGCAGCACCGTGCGCACGTAGTTCTGCGTTTCCTTGTAGTTCGGGATCTTGTTGCCCGCGCGCTGTACGGCGCCCTCGCCCGCGTTGTAGGCCGCCAGCGCCAGCTCGAGCTGGCCCGGGAACATCGCGATCAGGTCGCGCAGGTAGCGCGAGCCGGCCGCGATGTTGACGCGCGGGTCGGACAGCTTCTTCTCGATGCTGCCGCGCTTGTCGGCGGCCACGCCATAGCGCTGGGCGGTGGCAGGCATCAATTGCATGAGCCCGCGCGCCCCCTTGGGCGATACGGCCTCGGCGTCGAAGCCCGATTCGGTGGCGATCAGCGCCTGCAGCAGTTCGTAGTCGATCGAATGCTTGCTCGACGCATCGCGCAGTGCCGCCTTGGCGGCCTTGTGGCTCGGCGACGACTCGAACAGCGCCAGCAGCGTCTGCGCCGCGGGCGAGACCTTGCCGTCGCCGCCGCGTTTGCCGCGCGTGGCAGCGGACGGAAGGCCCTGCGCGGTGTCGAAGCTCTGGCCGCGGCGAAAGAAGATCTGGTAGCGCTCGTCGAGCTTCTCGGCGGCGAAGTGCGCCACGCCCTTGCTGTCGATGTAGCCGTAGACGTCAGCCGCGCGCGCAAACCCCAGCTGCGCGAGCAGCACGAGTGCGAGGAGCAGTGAACGCTGGAAGGCAGACATACAGGATGGGGTCAGACATCGATGTCGACGTCGTCGGCGCGCAGTTCCATGAGTTCGCGCCGCGCCGCCGCTTCGCCCTTGCCCATGAGCTTGGTGATCTCGCCCTGGGTGGCCGTGAAGTCGAACCGGCCCAATTGAACCTTCATCAGGCGCCGGGTGTCGGGATTGAGTGTGGTTTCCCACAATTGTTCCGCGCTCATTTCGCCCAGGCCCTTGAAGCGGCTGATGCTCCAGGCGCCTTCGCGAACCCCGTCCTTGCGCAGCTTGTCGAGCGTGGCCGTCAGTTCGCCCTCGTCGAGCGCATAGACCTTGGAGGCCGGCTTCTTGCCGCGCGCGGGCGCGTCGACCCGGAACAGCGGCGGCTTTGCGACATACACATGGCCGGCTTCGATGAGCTTCGGAAAGTGGCGGAAGAACAGCGTGAGCAGCAGCACCTGGATGTGCGAGCCGTCGACGTCGGCGTCCGACAGGATGCAGATCTTGCCGTAGCGCAGGCCGCTCAGGTCGGGCGTGTCGTTCGGGCCGTGCGGGTCGACGCCCACGGCCACCGAGATGTCGTGGATTTCGGTGTTGGCGAACAGGCGGTCGCGCTCCACCTCCCAGGTGTTGAGCACCTTGCCGCGCAGCGGCAGGATGGCCTGGCTCTCCTTGTCGCGGCCCATCTTGGCACTGCCGCCGGCGGAGTCGCCCTCGACCAGGAACACCTCGTTGTGGCTGATGTCCTTGCTTTCGCAATCGGTCAGCTTGCCGGGCAGGACGGCCACGCCCGAGCCCTTGCGCTTCTCGACCTTCTGGCCCGCGCGCTGGCGCGTCTGGGCGGCCTTGATGGCGAGTTCGGCCAGCTTCCGGCCGTAGTCGACGTGCTGGTTGAGCCAGAGTTCGAGCGCCGGCCGCACGAAGCTCGACACCAGCCGCACCGCGTCGCGCGAGTTGAGCCGCTCCTTGATCTGGCCCTGGAACTGCGGGTCGAGCACCTTGGCGCTGAGCACGTACGAGGCGCGTGCGAACACGTCCTCGGGCAGCAGCTTCACGCCCTTGGGCAACAGCGAATGCAGCTCGATGAAGCCCTTCACGGCGGTGAAGAGGCCGTCGCGCAGGCCGCTCTCGTGCGTGCCGCCGGCGCTGGTGGGAATCAGGTTGACGTAGCTCTCGCGCACCGGCTGGCCGTCTTCGGTGAAGGCCACGCACCATTCGGCGCCCTCGCCTTCGGCGAAGTTGTCGGCATTCTTGTCGGCATGGCCGGCGCCTTCGAACAGCGGGATCACCGGGTCGCCGTTGAGCGTCTGCATCAGGTAGTCGCTCAGGCCGCCCTTGTAGAGCCACTGCTGCGTTTCCTTCGTCTTCTCGTTCGTCAGCGTGACGCTCACGCCCGGCATCAGCACCGCCTTGCTGCGCAGCAGGTGGGTGAGTTCGGCCATGGGCAGCGCGGCGCTCTCGAAGTATTTCGCGTCGGGCCAGGCGCGCACGGTGGTGCCCTGCTTGCGCTCGCCGGCCTCGAGCTTGCGCACCGCGAGCGGCTCGATCACGTCGCCGCCGCCGAAGGCCAGCTTGGCCACCGAGCCTTCGCGGTGCGAGCTGACCTCGAGCCGCTTCGACAGCGCATTGGTCACCGACACGCCCACGCCGTGCAGGCCGCCCGAGAAGCTGTAGGCGCCGCCCGAGCCCTTGTCGAACTTGCCGCCCGCGTGCAGCCGGGTGTAGACCAGTTCGATCACGGGGGCGTTCTCCTCGGGATGCAGGCCGAACGGGATGCCACGGCCGTCGTCTTCCACGCTGACGGAGCCGTCGGCATGCAGCGTGACCTTGATCTTCCTGCCATGGCCCGCGAGCGCTTCGTCGGCGGCGTTGTCGAGCACCTCCTGGATGATGTGCAGGGGGTTGTCGGTGCGGGTGTACATGCCCGGGCGCTGCTTGACGGGCTCGAGGCCCTTGAGCACGCGGATGGAGCCTTCCGAATAGCCGGAGGCAGCGGACGCTGAAGCGGGAGAAGTCTTGGGGGGAGTCGCCATGGGGGCGGATTGTAGTCAGTCGCCGCCAAACAACTGGATGCCCGTACAGCCGCCATGCCGCGGCCGCTGTTGATGCGCCCGGCGCATCGAAACGGCGCGGATAAATCATCAATGGCGAAGGCCTGCCCGCCTGCACGGAAACGGGCAAGTCGCTACATTCGACGCCATGTCAACGCCCGCGCCTGCCCTCTCGATCAAGCAAGTCCTGTTCTGCGGGGCGATGATCGTCACGCTGTCGATGGGCATCCGGCACGGCTTCGGCCTTTGGCTGCAGCCGATCACCCAGGCGCAGGACTGGAGCCGCCAGACCTTCTCGTTCGCCCTCGCGATCCAGAACCTCTCGTGGGGCATCTTCGGCGTGTTCGCGGGCATGCTGGCCGACCGCTTCGGCGCCTTCCGCGTGCTGATCGGCGGTGCCGTGTTCTACGCGCTGGGCCTCTTCGGCATGGCGCATTCGCCAACGCCGCTGCTCTTCACGCTGAGCGCGGGGCTCTTGATCGGCGCGGCCCAGGCCGGCACCACCTACGCGGTGATCTACGGCGTGATCGGGCGGCAGATCCCGGTCGAGCGGCGCTCGTGGGCGATGGGCGTGGCGGCCGCCGCGGGCTCGTTCGGCCAGTTCCTCATGGCGCCGATCGAGGGCCGGCTGATCGGCACGCTGGGCTGGCAGACCGCGCTCGCGGTGGTCGCGGTGCTGGCGCTGGTGATCATTCCGCTGGCCTTCGGCCTGCGCGAGCCCCGCACGGCCGCGCTCGCGGGGCACCGCGAGCAGTCGGTGCTGCAGGCCGTGGGCGAGGCCTTCCGCTACCCGAGCTTCGGCCTTCTGATGGCGGGCTACTTCGTCTGCGGATTCCAGCTTGCGTTCATCGGCATCCACATGCCCACCTACCTGCGCGACCGCAGCCTGCCGGCCGAGGTGGCGGGCTATGCGCTGGCGCTGATCGGGCTGTTCAACGTGTTCGGCACCTACACGGTGGGACTCCTGGGCCAGAAGCTCGCCAAGCGCAAGATCCTCGCGGCGATCTACTTCGCGCGGGCGATCTCGATCGCCCTGTTCCTGGTGGCGCCGCTCTCGCCCTCGAGCGTGTACCTGTTCTCGGCGGCGATGGGCTTCCTGTGGCTCTCGACCGTGCCCGCCACCAATGCGATCGTGGCCGGTATCTTCGGCGTGGCGCACCTGTCGATGCTCAGCGGCTTCGTGTTCCTGAGCCACCAGGTGGGCTCGTTCCTTGGCGTCTGGCTCGGCGGCTATCTCTACGACACCACCGGCAGCTACGACGTGGTCTGGTACCTTGCCATCGCGTTGGGCGTGTTCGTGGCGCTGATCAACCTGCCGGTGAAGGAAGGCGCGATCGCGCGTGGTGCGCGACCCGCCGCGATGCCGGGCTGAGGACGGACAATAGCGCCATGAATCCGCAGATGCGCCATCACCTCGTCCACGCCGGCTGGCTGGCCGCCGCCGTGGCGGTGCTCGGCGGCGTGTTCGCGCTCTACGTCGAGCCGCGCTTCCTGGTCACGCTGGTGGACCAGGTCTGGTCCTGTTTCTGAGCCGAGCGGCCGTTCTCTGGTCGGGCGGACCTGCTACCTGAAACATGTGCCCGGCGGGCTGTCCGACGAGCATCCCTGGCGCGGCGGGTTCTCCGGACTGTTCCGGCGCAGGATCCGCACGCTCGGCCAGCCCTCGCACCGGAAGCGGTCGCCATTGAGAAACTTCTCGGCCACGTCGAGCGACTGGTTGTACGACCTGTCGACGTCGGCGGCCTTGGCGCCGTCCGAGATCAACGTGGCGCGGCATGCCTTGAGCATGAGTGCCAATGCGTAGGCCGAGCACGACGCCGAGACGTCCGGCTGCTTGACATAGGCTGCTACCTTCGGGCGGGTGTCGCCGCAGGACAGCGTGGGCAGGCCGTCGTCCGCGCCCGGCGCCGGGGCGCCGCCCGGCGCCGAATCTTGCCTCGCCGCCGCGAGCCGCTGCGACGCAGCGACTTTCATGTCGCTGTACTTCTTCGTGATCTGCGCCCGGCGCTCGTTGAACTGGTCCCTCGCGCGGGCAATGCGGTCGATGTCGCCGGAGCGGACCACGGCCAGGAATTCGGCCGCGTTGCGGGCGCTCTCCAGGAGTTTGTTCTCGTACTCGGCCCGGGTCAGCTCGAAACCCGAGCTATTGCGCGCATTCCAATCGTCGTTGGCTGCAAGCTGCCTGGCCTTCCGGGCCGGATCCGTGCCGTTTTCGAAGGCGCTTTCGGCCGTGACGATATCGCGCGCGCAAAGCTCGGCATTGAGCGCGTCGGGCGAGCCAAGCCTCTTGTCGGGCGGCTTCGTGGTGCTCAAGCGCGCCAGCTCGGCATCCGAGTGTTTCGTGTAGCAGACGTCGGTCACGTCCCCCACCCCGTTCTGCGCCTCGCTGGAGGTCCGGACGATTTCCCGATATCCTTGCCGCGCCGCGCGTTCCGGCGTCAGGCCATGTTTCCCGAGGTTCTTCCTGCCCCACGCTGCCGCGCTCGCCGTTTCATCCTGGCGCGAGGCCGTTTCATGCTGGCGCGACGGGGCCCGGGTATTGGACGGCAGATCCGCACAGGACGCCGCCGCCAGAACCAAGGCCGCAGTGGCCCACCAACGAATACTCATATCTTGATCTCCCTGACATGATCCTAGAGACGCATCCAGCCATGCGCAACCCATCGGAATGGATCGTGCGATGGGCGCACCTGGCCGCAGGCGGCAGCCGCATGCTCGACGTGGCGTGCGGCCATGGACGCCACATGCGTTGGTTCGCCGAACGCGGGCATGCGGTGACCGGCGTGGACCGCGATGCGGAGGCGGCGCGGACGGCCGGCGCCTTCGGCCCGGTGCTCGCTGCCGACATCGAGGCCGGTCCGTGGCCGTTCGCCGGCCAGGCCTTCGGCGCGGTGGTCGTCACCAACTACCTCTGGCGCCCGCGCATGGCCGACATCGTCGCGGCCGTCGCGCCGGGCGGCGTGCTGCTCTACGAAACCTTCGCGGCCGGCAACGAGACCGTGGGCAAGCCGTCGCGCCCCGACTTCCTGCTGCAGCCGGGCGAACTGCTCGCCGCCTGCCGGGATTTGCGCGTGGTCGCGTATGAAGACGGCTTTCTGGCCGACCCGGGCCGCTTCGTGCAGCGCATCGCGGCCGTGAGGGAGGACGCGCGGGTCCCCGGAGCGCCGGCGCGCCATCCGCTGCAGGCCGGCTGAGCCCGCCGGGGCCGGGATTTCCAGGCCCCCCGGAGTCAGTAGAATCGGTGCTTTCGTCCACCGACAGAGAGATTCCCCTTGGAGCAACTGACAGGCAGCATCGTCGCTCTCGTCACGCCGATGCACGACGACGGCAGTGTCGACTACCCCGCCCTGCGCCGGCTGATCGACTGGCACATCGACGAAGGCACCGATTGCCTCGGCGTTGTCGGCACCACGGGCGAATCGCCCACGGTCGACGTCGAAGAGCATTGCGAGATCATCCGCGTCTCGGTCGAGCAGGCCAAGGGCCGCGTGCCCGTCATGGCCGGCTGCGGTGCCAATTCGACCAAGGAAGCGATCGAGCTCGCCAGGTTCGCCAAGGGCGTGGGCGCCGACTGTCAGTTGCAGGTGGTGCCCTACTACAACAAGCCCACGCAAGAGGGCCAGTACCAGCACTTCAAGGCGATCGCCGAAGCGGTTGGCGACCTGCCCACCGTGCTCTACAACGTGCCCGGCCGCACCGTGGCCGACATGGCGCACGACACCGTGCTGCGGCTCGCGCAGGTGCCGGGCATCATCGGCATCAAGGAAGCCACCGGCAACATCGAGCGCGCACAGTGGCTCATCCGCGACCTGCCCAAGCACTTTGCCGTGTACTCGGGCGACGACCCGACCGCGGTGGCACTCATGCTGTGCGGCGGCCAGGGCAACATCAGCGTCACCGCCAACATCGCGCCGCGCAAGATGCACGAGCTGTGCGTGGCGGCGCTGGCGGGCGACGCGCGCCGCGCGATGCAGATCCAGTTCGAGCTGATGCCGCTGCACCGCCACCTGTTCGCCGAACCCAACCCCATCCCGCTGAAGTGGGCCATGTCCCGGCTCGGCCTGTGCGGCGGCGCGCTCCGGCTGCCGCTCACGGAACTTTCCGAACCGCACCGCCCCGTGGTCGAGGCGGCGCTGCGCGACACCGGCCTGCTCAAGGGCTGACCGGCTCCGCGCTGCCATCATCATTTCCTCTCCGCCGCACCGAGGTGACGCAACCTTTTGCCTGATCCGCGCTCTCTCTGGAGTGCGGGCATTGCGGCCCACAACAGACTGACCGAACCCATTCCAACAAGGAAGACGACGTTGAAGAACATTGCGCACATCTCGCGAGCTGCACTGCTGGCCACCCTCGTTGTCAGCCTCGCGGCCTGCTCCGTCCTCGAAGGCGACAAGATCGACTACAAGAGCGCCGGCAAGGCCCCCACGCTCGAAGTCCCGCCCGACCTGTCGCAGCTGTCGCGTGAAAACCGCTACGCGGTGCCGGGCGGCCCGGTCTCTGCCAATGCCTACCAGGCCGGCGCTGCCAATGCGCCGGGCATTCCCACGGCGGTCGCCAACATCGGCGACGTGCGCATGGAGCGCGCGGGCACGCAGCGCTGGATCGTCGTCAACCGCGCGCCCGACCAGCTCTGGGAGCCGGTCAAGGACTTCTGGCAGGAAAGCGGCTTCCTGCTGACCACCGAGCAGCGCAACCTCGGCATCATGGAAACCGACTGGGCCGAGAACCGCGCCAAGCTGCCGCAGGACATCATCCGCGGCACGTTGGGCAAGCTGGTCGACTCGGTCTACTCGACCGGCGAGCTCGACCGCTTCCGCACGCGCCTGGAGCGCACGCCCAACGGCACTGAGATCTTCATCAGCCACCGCGGCATGCAGGAGGTCTACAACAACAGCCGCCAGGACCAGACCGTCTGGCAGCCGCGCCCGAGCGATCCCGAGCTCGAGACCGAATTCCTGCGCCGCCTGATGGTCAAGCTCGGCGTCTCGCAGGAGCAGTCGAAGATCCTCGCCGCCACCACCGCGCCGAGCAAGACCGCCACCATCGCCAACGTCGGCGGCCAGCCGGTCGTCCAGATCAGCGAAGGCTTCGACCGCGCCTGGCGCCGCGTCGGCCTTGCGCTCGACCGCACCGGCTTCACCGTCGAAGACCGCGACCGCAGCGCCGGCATCTACTACGTGCGCTACGTGACGCCGAATGCCGACAAGAAGGAAGCAGGCTTCTTCGGCAAGCTGTTCGGCGGCTCGAAGAAGGACGAAGCGCCGATCAAGTTCCGCATCCTCGTGAAGAGTCAGGGCGAATCGACCACCGTGTCGGTGCAGAACGCCGCCGGTGCGCCTGAAACGTCGGCGAACGCCGAGCGCATCGTCAAGGTCATTGCCGACGACCTGAAGTAAGCCGCATGCTCCGCTTCCGAAGCCTCGGCAGCGGCAGCACGGGCAATGCCGCGCTGGTCGAGGCGACCAGCGGCGGCCGCACCTCGCGGCTCCTGGTCGACTGCGGCTTCGGCATCCGGCAGCTCGACCTGCGGCTTGCGAAGGCCGGGCTCGCCGCCTCCGACATCGACGCGATCTTCATCACCCACGAGCACGCCGACCACATCGGCTGCGCCCATGCGCTCTCGCGGCGCGAGCGCATTCCGGTCTGGATGAGCGAAGGCACCTGGCTCGCCACGGGCGGGCGCGATTTCGAGGGCCGGCTCCATCTGGCGCGCGACGACGGCGCCTTCGAGGTCGGCGACCTGTCGGTGCAGCCCTTCACCGTGCCGCACGATGCGCGCGAGCCGCTGCAGCTGCGCTGCTCCGACGGCGCGCGCACCCTCGGCGTGCTCACCGACCTGGGCCATGCGACCAGCCATGTGCTGTCGCGGCTCAGCGGCGTGCATGCGCTGCTGCTCGAGTTCAACCACGACAGCGACCTGCTCGCGAACTCGTCGTATCCGCCGTTCCTCAAGCTGCGCGTCGGCGGCAGGCACGGCCACCTGTCGAATGCGGCGGCCGCGGAGATCGCGCGCGCCGTGCACCACGACGGCCTGCGCCACGTGGTCGCGGCGCACCTGAGCGAGCAGAACAACCGCCCCGAGATCGTGCGCCGGCTCATGGCCGAAGCACTCGGCGGGCACGAGGCCGAAATGCTTACAGCCAGCGCCCTCGACGGATCGCCCTGGCTCGAGGTCTGAACCTGGGACGGGCGTTGCGCCCGCCCATGCAAAAAAGCCGCCCGGCGAGGGCGGCTTTTTTGTTGTGGCCGGGTCAGGCGCAGCTAGCGCCGGCGGCCGTGCCGGAGATTACTGCTTGGGCGCTTCTTCCTTCTTGGCGGCCTCGGTCGCGGCGTTGGCGGCGTCGAGTGCGGACGATGCGCTCGGCGACGGCGTGGCGGCGGCCGGATCGCTGCTGGTCGACGGGGTCGATGCGGGCGGCGTGGCCGGCGCGGGCTCGGTCACCGGGGCGGGCGGCGGCGTCACGACCGCCGGCGCGGCGTCCTCTTTCTTTCCGCAGGCCGTGAGTGCGGCAACGGCGATGAGCGAGGCGAGCAGGACGGAAGACGACTTCTTCATAGGGAAACTCCTTTGCATTGGGATGTCTGAACGAAAAAATTCTAGACCCCCATCGTCATCCCTTTGTGTCTTGCGCCCGCATTTGCGGCATTGGCTTACAAACCCAGGGTGGTTGCCGGGAATGCCGGCCGTGCGGCGCGCCACGCTTCATCGAATGTTTCGCGCAGTTCGCGCCGTGCGCGCGGATCGAAACCGCAGGCGCCGCGGCTGCGCTCGGGGTCGATCCGGTGCATGAACCATCCGGGCGTCCAGATGGCGCTCGGCACCGTCTGCACGCCGGCCGTGCCGCGCAGGCTGCGGCATTCGATGATGTGGTCCCACATGCGCCGCCACGGCAGGAAACGTGCATGCACGCGCTCGATCACGTCGAAGCGTTGGGCCAGCATCACAAAGCGCCGGCCCGAGGCCGACCAGGCCCTGAGCGCCTCGATGGCGGCGCGCTCGCCGAGCGGCCAGTCGGCAAAGTCGGGATCGCTGAAGACCACTTCGTTCCAGCCCTGGCCGGCTGCGTTCGCGAGCGCAGCGCGGACGACGCCGCCGAAGGCCTCGCGGCCGTCGAAGCGGCCTTCGGGCAGCGGCGGTGGCGAGGCCGCGGCCTGCCCTTCTTCAGCCGGCATGGACCCACCCCGCCTCGCACCATTCGGACAGCAGCGCCAGCGCGCCTTCGCTCGCGCGCGCCAGCTCACGCGGACCGAGTGCGCGCCGGTCGGCCAGCCGCCGCATCAGCGTGGCGTCGGCGCCGCCGGCGCGAAAGCTTTCGCCATTGATGTAGAGGTGCCGCGCGTCGTAGAGCATGCGCGTGCGGCGGTCGAGCGCCACCTGCCGCAGCACGCCGGGCACATCGCCGCCCTCGTCGAACCAGACATTGGCCTTGGGCTCGGTGAGCGCCTCGCCGAGCGCGCGATCGATCGCATCGGGATCGCGCAGCGCCGCGTCGATGGCCTTGCGTGCGAAGCCCTGCAGCGCCGCGGGCATCGCCGCGGGCGCATCGACCGCGGGCTGCGCGGGATCGCGGTAGCGCGCGAGTTCGGCCGGGCCCGCATCCTCGAGCGCTTCCGCATAGGCCTGCGCCATGCGCGCCAGCAGGTCGGCGCCGAGCTCGCCGGCCGCCGGCGAGCGCAAGCCGATCGAGCAGGTCATGCAGTCGTCGCCCACGGCCACGCCGTCGTGCGCATAGCGCGGCGGCAGGTAGAGCATGTCGCCCGGCTCGAGCACGAAGCTCTCTTCGGGCTCGAAGTGCTCGAGGATCTTGAGCGGCACGCCGGGCTGCAGGCGCAGGTCGTCCTGCCGGCCGATCGACCAGCGGCGCCGGCCCTGCGCCTGGAGCAGGAACACGTCGTAGCTGTCGAAATGCGGCCCGACCCCGCCGCGGTCGCTCGCATAGCTGATCATCAGGTCGTCGAGCCGCGCATCGGGCAGGAAGCGGAACTGCTGCAGCAGCGCATGCACGCCGTCGTGGTGCAGGTCGACGCCCTGCACCAGCAGCGTCCACTCGGGCTGCGACAGTGGCGGCAGGGCGCGGCGGCCCAAAGGGCCGTGCCGGAGGTTCCAGCCCGCCTGGCCATGGCGGATCAGCCGCGACTCGACCTCCTCGCGCCCGGCCAGGGCAAAGAGCGCGCTGCGCTCGATCGGTGGCACCATGGCGGGCACGGCCTGGCGCACCAGCAGCGGCTTTTTCTGCCAATGCCGCCGCATGAACTGCGCGGCGCTCAGGCCGCCGAGCAGCGGCAGCGGTTGTGTGATCTCCATGGGAGAATTCTGCAATGGAAATCTCTGAACAATGCGTGGTCGGCCTGACCTGGACCATGAAAGACACTCTCGGCGAGGTGCTCGACGTGCTCGACGAGCCGGTGGAGTTCCTCGTCGGCGGCGACGACCTCTTCGACGTGATCGAAGCGGCGCTGCAGGGCCACGAGCCCGGTGCCCGCGTGCAATTGCAGCTCGAGCCCGAGCAGGGCTTCGGCGACTTCAACGACCAGCTGCTCTTCCTGGAGCCGCGCGCGCTGTTCCCCGAGGGCACTGAAGAAGGCATGACTTTCGACGGCGCCGCGCTGCCCAAAGGCGTGAGCGATGCGATGCCGAAGGATGTGATCTACACCGTGGCCGAGATCTACCCCGAACACCTCGTGCTCGACGGCAACCATCCGCTCGCCGGCATCGCGGTGCGGCTCGACATCACGGTGCGCTCGGTGCGCGAAGCGACCGAGGAAGAGATCGGCAGCGGCACTGCGGGCACTGCCTTCTTCAAGGTGCCGCCGACGGCACCCGGCAACGACCTGCTGCACTGAGCAGGTCGAGGGCGCACACGAAAAAAAGCCGGGCGGCGCCCGGCTTTTCTGTGGACGGACGGTACGCCTACATGCGCGTGATGTGGCCGTTCTCGATGCGCACGCGATCGCCCACGCGCAGGTCGCCCGGGTGCGGCACGTCGAACGCGCGATAGCCGCCGCGGTCGGTCTGCACCGAGATGCGGTAGCTCTCGTAGGCGCGCGGACCGTTGTTCTGGGCCTCGATCGTGTTGCCCAGCAGCGCACCGCCGACAAGGCCGAGCGCCGTGGCCGCCGCACGGCCGCTGCCGTGGCCGAACTGGTTGCCCACCACGCCGCCGATCAGGCCGCCCGCCACCGCACCGCCGCCCGTGGGGCCGGTGCCGCCGGTTTCGCTGCGCAGCACCTCGATGTTGGCCACGTGGCCGTAGTCGACGTAGGCGGCTTCCTGGTAGGGAACCGCCTGTGGCGGCGCCTGGTAGGGGTAGCGGGTGGTGTGATAGACCGGCGCCGGGGCGACGCAGGCCGTGAGCGTGGCCAGGGCCAGCACCGAAGCGGCAATGGAGACGAAGCGCGTTGGGATTTTCATGGGAGGGCTCCTCGGAAAGGTGGGTGCTTCAAGATGCACCAGGCCTGTGTCTAACGTCCTGGCCGCCAGCGAGATGACGCGGGACGCACAGCCCGATGTAGGAGCATGCCGCGCGCTTCAGGTTCCGGTCTTTACGGCCGCGACATGAAGCCGCCAACCGTGGCGTGTCAGTGCTTGCCGGTCGAACCGTAGCCGCCCTCGCCGCGTTGCGAAGCCGCAAATTCGGTGACCACATGAAACTGCGCCTGCACCACCGGCACGATCACCAGTTGCGCCAGCCGCTCCATCGGCTCGAGCACGAAGGGCGTGCTGCTGCGGTTCCATGCGCTGACCTTGAGTTCGCCCTGGTAGTCGCTGTCGATCAGGCCGACGAGGTTGCCGAGCACGATGCCATGCTTGTGGCCCAGGCCCGAGCGCGGAAGGATCATGGCGGCGAAACCCGGATCAGCCAGGTGGATCGCGATGCCGGTGCCCACCAGCTGCCAGGCGTTGGGCGCGAGCGTGAGCGGCGCATCGAGGCAGGCCCGCAGGTCGAGCCCCGCACTGCCTGGCGTGGCATAGGTGGGCAATTGATCCACCATGCGCGGATCGAGGATGCGGACGTCGACTTTCACTTAGTTGCTGCCTTGCTTGGGTTGCTGTTCTGTCTGGTTGCGGTTGGCCTCTTCGAGCGCCTGCTGCCACTTGGCGACGCCGGGCGAAGCCAGGCCCTTGACGATGTTCCTGCCGAGCCAGAGCACCACGGCCAGCGCCACGGCCAACGCGCCGAATGGCACGCCGGCGGCCCAGAGCACGAGGAAGACGACCGCGCCGATGCCCGCCAGCAGCTTGAATCCGGCGGAACCGAGGGCCTTCGCGGCCACGGCATTGCCGTTCGCCGTCGTGCGCTGCCGCTGCCGTTTCTGCGCAGGCGTGGGCACGGCGCCGGGCACCGCCGCCGTCATGCCGACGTCCATCGCAGGATTGCCCTGCGCCACCACGCGGCGTGCGGCCTGGGCCGAAAGCTGCTCCACATAGCGTGCGAAGTCGCCGTTGGGCGGCGTGTTCCAGTCGGTGTTGTTCTGAGGGTTCATCAGGCGCTCCAGTCGGGAAGTCGTGCGGCGATCTCGGCCATCAGCTCGCGCGCGAGCCTTAGCTTGGGGGCGCGCGGCAGCTCGCGCACGCCGTTGGCGTCCACCAGCAGCAGCGCGTTGTCGTCCTGGCCGAAGGTCAGCGGGCCGATGTTGCCGACCAGCAGCGGAATGCCCTTGCGAGCGCGCTTGGCCTTGGCATGCTCGACGAGGTTCTCGCTCTCGGCCGCGAAGCCCACGCAGAACAGCTGCCGGTTCTTCGCGCGTTCGCTGCTCGCGACGGTGAGCAGGATGTCGGCGTTCTCGACGAAATTGAGCACCGGCGTGTTGCCGCTGCCGTCCTTCTTGATCTTCTGCTCGCTGTGCGTGGCCGGGCGCCAGTCGGCGACCGCCGCTGTCGCTACGAAAATGCTAGCGGCCTGCGCAGCCGCCGTCGTCGCTTCGAGCATCTGCCGGGCCGAAAGCACGTCGATGCGGCTGACGCCGCGCGGCGTCGGCAGATGGACCGGCCCGGCCACCAGCGTGACCTCCGCGCCGGCCTCGCGCGCCGCGCGTGCGATCGCGAAACCCATCTTGCCCGATGAATGGTTGGTGATGCCGCGGATCGGGTCGAGCGCCTCGAAGGTCGGCCCCGCGGTCACGAGCAGCTTCTGTCCGGCCAGCACCTTGGGCTGGAAGAAGGCGGTGACGTCCTCGAGCAGCTGCGCGGGCTCGAGCATGCGGCCGTCGCCGGTCTCGCCGCAGGCCTGCCAGCCGCTGCCCACGCCGAGCACCGTGGCGCCGTCGGCGGCCACCTGCATCAGGTTGCGCTGGGTCGCGGGATGTGCCCACATCTCGCGGTTCATGGCCGGCGCGATCAAGAGCGGCACGCGCTCGACGGGGCGCGCGAGGCACAGCAGGCTCAGCAGGTCGTCGGTCCGGCCCTGCACCAGCCGCGCGATGAAGTCGGCGCTGCACGGCGCCAGCACGATCGCATCGGCCTCGCGGCTCAGGTTGATGTGCGGCATGTTGTTGGGCTCGCGCGCGTCCCACTGCGAGGTATAGACGCTGCGCCCCGAGAGCGCCTGCATCGTGACCGGCGTGATGAACTGCGCCGCCGCCTCGGTCATCACGACCTGCACGGTCGCGCCCGCCTTGACGAACAGCCGGCACAGCTCGGCCGACTTGTAGCAGGCGATGCCGCCCGTGAGACCGAGAACGATGTGCTTGCCGGCGAGATCTTGCATAGCGCTGGAGTGTAATGACCCGGGCCGCGGCCAAGGACATGACGCCATCGGCGCGTGAGGGCACGGGGGGCGCATATACAATCGCAATTTCCCACTGCCCGGATTCACAGCATCCGGAACTGGCATGACCAAATTTGTCTTCGTCACCGGTGGTGTCGTATCTTCCCTTGGCAAGGGAATCGCATCCGCCTCCCTCGCCGCGATCCTCGAATCGCGCGGCCTCAAGGTCACCCTCATCAAGCTCGATCCGTACATCAATGTCGACCCCGGCACGATGTCGCCGTTCCAGCATGGCGAGGTGTTCGTCACCGACGACGGCGCCGAAACCGACCTCGACCTCGGCCACTACGAGCGCTTCATCACCACGAAGATGCGCAAGGCCAACAACTTCACCACGGGCCAGATCTACAAGACCGTGCTTGAGAAGGAACGCCGCGGCGACTATCTCGGCAAGACGGTGCAGGTGATCCCGCACATCACCAACGAGATCCAGGAGTACGTCAAGCGCGGCGCGGGCCTCGGCACCGCGCACGAGGTCGACGTGGCCATCGTCGAGATCGGCGGCACCGTGGGCGACATCGAGTCGCTGCCCTTCCTTGAAGCCGTGCGCCAGATGAGCCTGCGCATGGGCCCGAACAATTCGGCTTTCGTGCACCTGAGCTATGTGCCCTGGATCGCCGCGGCCGGCGAACTCAAGACCAAGCCCACGCAGCACACCGCCAAGGAGCTGCGTGCCATCGGCATCCAGGCCGATGCGCTGCTGTGCCGCGCCGACCGCCCGATCCCCGACGACGAACGCGCCAAGATCT
>CAMLCW010000064.1 GCA_946478645.1 uncultured Variovorax sp. | reverse complement strand
GCGCCATCAGGCCCACGCGGTCGAGCATCTTGAGCCCGCGCGCCTTGGCCTCGTCCTGCGAGCGGCCCAGCACCTTGATCTGCGCGATCGTGAGGTTCTCGGTCACCGACAGGTGCGGGAACAGCTCGAAATGCTGGAACACCATGCCGACCTTGGAACGCAGCTTGGGCAGGTTGGTCTTGGGGTCATGCAGCGGGGTGCCGTTGACGGTGATCTCGCCCTTCTGGAAGGGCTCCAGCGCGTTGACGGTCTTGATGAGCGTGGACTTGCCCGAGCCGGACGGGCCGCACACCACGACCACGTCGCCCTTGGCGATGCTGACCGAGCAGTCGTTGAGCACCTGCACGGGTCCGTACCACTTGGAGACGTTGTTGATACTGATCATTTGTTCAGCCATGGCTTTTCCTCTTCGATTCTTTCTTCACTAGCGAATGATGGCGATCTTCTTGTGCAGACGCTTGACTAGGTACGACAGCGAATAGCAGATCACGAAGTACACGACCGCTGCGAGCAGATACGACTCGTAGGGCCGACCGAAGTTCTTGGCCACGTTGTCGAAACCCTTGAGCAGATCGTACGCGCCGATGGCGTACACGAGCGAAGTGTCCTGGAACAGGATGATGGTCTGCGTGAGCAGCACCGGCAGCATGTTGCGGAAGGCCTGCGGCAGGATCACCAGCTTCATGTTCTGGCCGTAGGTCATGCCCACCGCCAGCCCGGCCGAGACCTGGCCGCGCGGAATGGACTGGATGCCGGCACGCATGATCTCGCTGAAGTAGGCCGCTTCGAAGGCGATGAAGGTGATCACCGCCGAGTACTCCGGCCCGATGGGCCGTCCGATGACGAACGGCACCAGCAGGAAGAAGCCCAGGATGACCATCACCAGCGGCACGGAGCGCATGCCGTTGACGTAGAACGCGGCCGGCATGTCCAGCCACTTCTTGCCCGACAGGCGCATCAGCGCGAGGATGGTGCCGAAGAAGATGCCGCCCAGCGTGGCAACGACGGTCAGGAAGACGCTGAAGTACAGGCCATTGAGAACATAGTTCCGAATGACTTCCCAGGTGTAGACGGAGAATTGGAGATCCATGTCAGTGGCCTCCCGTTCCGCCGGCAACGACGAAGCCCGGGACGCGCGCCCGTTTCTCGACGAAGGCCATCAGGCGGTTGATGAGCATGGCCGAGATGACATAGAGCACCACCACGGCAATGTAGATCTCCGGGTTGCGCGCCGTCTCTTCGCCGGCCTGCAGGTAGAACTGGGTCAGTTCGGAGATCGACACCGCGAACGCCACCGAGGAGTTCTTGAAGATGTTCATCGATTCGCTGGTCAGCGGCGGCAGGATGATCCGGTAGGCCATCGGCAGCAGCACGTAGCGGTAGTACTGGAAGGTGGTGAAGCCCACGGCCATGCCGGCATAGCGTTGGCCGCGCGGCAGCGCCTGGATGCCCGAGCGCAACTGCTCGGCGATGCGCGCCGAGGTGAAGAGACCGAGCGCAAGCACCACCAGCACGAAGGGCGGGAAGTCGCGCATCGGCGGCACCAGCGCCGGCACAACGAAGTACCACAAAAAGATCTGCACCAGCAACGGGATGTTGCGGAACAGCTCCACCCAGGCATTGCCGAAGCGCACGAGCCACGGGCTGTCGGGCAGCGTGCGCAGGATGCCGATGATCGAACCGAACACCAGCGCGACAAGCAACGCCGCGAGCGCGACGGCCACCGTCCACCCCCAGGCGTCGATCATCCAGTTCAGGTAGGTGTACGCACCGCCCGTGCCGTAACACGACGGCACCACCGTGCCGTCGATGGTGTCCTTGCAGAACACCTGCCAATCCCAATTTCCCATCGGGCACTCCTCGGTCTGTTTACTCTTACGACGCACCAAACAAACGCCCGCCTCGAAGGGCGGGCGTCTGTCGTTCATCCATGCAGATTACTTCTTGACGTAGGCTTCCATCGGCTTGTTGTTGGGGCTGGCCCAAGCAGCCTTGGTGGCTTCCGACAGCGGCAGGTTCATGTTCACGTTGGCCGGCGGCACGGGTTGCATGAACCACTTGTCGTACAGCTTGGCGAGCGAGCCGTCCTTGATCTGGCGCTCGATGCTGGCGTTGACGGCCTTCAGGAAGGCCTCGTCACCCTTGCGCACCATGCAGGCGATCGGCTCGACCGACAGCTCGGGGCCGACGATGGCGAAGTCGCCCGGGTTCTTCGACTTGGCGACGTTGGCCGCGAGGATCGAGCCGTCCATCACGAACGCGTCGGCACGGCCGGACTCGAGCAGCAGGAAGCTGTCGGCGTGGTCCTTGCCCAGCACTTCCTTGAAGTCGATGCCTTGCGCGCGTTCGTTCTTGCGCAGGGTCTGCACCGAGGTCGTGCCGGTGGTGGTGGCGATGGTCTTGCCGTTGAGGTCCTTCAGGTCCTTGATGCCCGAGTCCTTCTTGACGACCATGCGCACAACTTCCACGTAGGTGGTGTGCGCGAAATCGACGTCCTTCTGGCGCGTGGCGTTGTTGGTCGTGGAGCCGCACTCCAGGTCGACCGTGCCGTTCTGCACCAGCGGGATGCGGTTCTGCGAGGTGACCGGGTTGTAGCTGATCGCGAGCTTCTTGCCGACGTTCTTGCCCAGGTCTTCGGCGATGCGCTCGGCCATTTCGGTGTGGAAGCCGCCGTACTTGCCGCCGCCGATCGAGAACGACAGCGCCGACGAATCGCGCACGCCGAGGCTGATCGCGCCGCTGTTCTTGATCTTGGCCAGCGTACCCTCCTGGGCGAAAGCGCCGCCGGCGGCGACCACTGCGACGGCCAAGGCCAACACTTGTTTTTTCATACAGAGACTCCTGATGGGTGACAGAAAGGGGAAATTGAAACCAAACGAAATTCTAGACAGTTGGCCGACCGGGAATACCCGGGCCATCCCGGTGCAACGGCATTGTCGGACTGAAGTGAAGCAGCCTTCGTGCCTGTTCTCTCGCCGGGGACATGCGCATGTGGAGAATTGCACGCTCGGGGCGTTCGTTGGTTCGGTGTGACAGCGTTCGAAAAACTGCCGCGACTGTAGAGGTGCTCCGGCCCGTGCGCCAATGCCGTTTGCGGCGTCGGTTATGCATCGTGCTCATAGATTGTGCAGCGCACAAACCGCCTTCAGCGCGGCGGCTGCGCACTGACCAGGTACGACCAAAGGGCGTCCGCCGTGCGCTTGGGCTGCAGGCTTTCGGAGCCCAGCGCCTTGGCCGAGCGGCTGCCGGGCGGCTTGGCCGGGACCGGCGCACCGGGCCGCTCGCGGTAGGCGCGGATCTCCATCGTCGCCTCGAGGCTGTCGATCTCGGGCGGCAGCGCACTCACGAGCTTGCGGGCCTTGATCTCCTTGCGCACCGCGCTCTGCGGCAGGAAGGCGATGCCGTGGCCTTCGAGCGCCATCACCTTGAGGCCTTCGGCCATGTCGGTCTCGTAGACCCGGTCGAGGTGGATGGCGGTGCCCGACCCCTTGAGCAGCTGGTCGACGACGCGCCCCAGGTAGGCGCCGGGCGCATAGCCCAGGTAGGGCAGCGGCTGGCCCGGCCGCCCCGGCAGCCGGAAGCGCGGCGCGCCCTCGGCATCGGGCCGGACCCACGGGCTCACGACCTCCTCGCCCAGGCTCACCATCTCGTACTTGTTGGCGTCGAGCTGCAGCGGCTGGGAGGGATGGTGGTAGGCGATCAGCAGGTCGCAGCTGCCTTCGACCAGGCGCAGCACCGCGTCGTGCACATTGAGTGCGATGAGCCGGCTCTTGATCGGGCCGAAATGCTCGCGCAGGCTGGTCACCCAGGAGGGAAAGAAGGTGAACGCCAGCGTGTGCGGCACCGCGATCTCGATCACGTCCTGCCCGGCGGCCGAATGGCCGCGCAGCATGGCGCGGGTGCTTTGCAGCGCCTGCAGCATCTCGATGGCCTGGCCGTAGAGCGTCTGGCCCGCCGGCGTGAGCCGCGTCGGATAGGAACTGCGGTCGACGAGGTCGGTGCCGGCCCAGCCCTCGAGCGCCTGGATGCGTCGCGAGAACGCGGGCTGCGTGACGTGCCTCAGTTGGGCCGAGCGGCTGAAGCTGCGCGTTTCCGCCAGGCTGATGAAGTCTTCGAGCCACTTGGTTTCCATACGCGGCGATTATGTGCGCGCGCCGCCCGCGCCGGGCCCCTGGTTGATACTGGCGTCCCGCGCTCGCCGCCAGCCGCCCACCGACCGCCATGACGCCCACCGACATCCTCGACCTCAGTGCCACCGAGCTCTCGCGCCGGATCGCCGCGCGCAGCGTGTCCTGCCATGAACTGATGCAGGCCGCGCTGGCCCGCATCGAGGCGCTCAACCCGCGCTTCAACGCCGTCGTGTCGCTGCGCCCGCCCGAGGAGCTGCTGGCCGAGGCGCGCGAACGCGACGCCGAACTGGCGCGCGGCGAACGACGCGGCTGGATGCACGGCTTCCCGCTCGCGGTGAAGGACCTGAGCCATGCAGCCGGCCTGCCGACCTCGATGGGTTCGCCGCTGTCGCCGCGCTCGCCCGCGCGCACCGACAGTCTGCATGTCGCGCGCATGCGCGCGGCGGGCGCCGTCGTGATCGGCAAGACCAACACGCCCGAATTCGGCCTCGGCTCGCACACCTACAACACGGTGTTCGGCATCACGCGCAACGCCCATGCGCCCGGGCGCAGCGCCGGCGGCAGCAGCGGCGGCGCGGCCGTGGCGCTGGCGCTCGGCATGCTGCCGGTGGCCGACGGCAGCGACATGATGGGGTCGCTGCGCAACCCCGCGGCCTTCAACAACGTGATCGGCATGCGGCCCTCGCGCGGGCGGGTGCCCGGCGATCCCGAGCAGGAGCTGTTCTTCCAGCAGCTGGCCACCGATGGCCCGATGGCGCGCACCGTCGAGGATGCCGCGCGGCTGCTGGCGGTGCAGGCGGGCTTCGATGCACGCGCGCCGCTCTCGTCGCCGGACGCACTGCCCTCGCCCGACACGCTGCAGCTCGACGGCGAGACGCGCGGGCTGCGCATCGGCTGGCTCGGCAGCATCTGGGCCGACCTGCCGCTCGCGCCCGGCATCCGGGATCTCTGCGAGCAGGCGCTCGGCACCTTCGGCACGCTCGGCTGCGAGGTCGAACCCTGCACCCTCGACGTGCCGCGCGAGCACAACTGGAGCGCCTGGCTGCGCCTGCGCCAGCTGCTGGTGGGCGGCAAGCTCGGCGCCTTCATGAACGATCCGAAGCTGTTCGCCCAGCTCAAGCCCGAGGCGCGGTGGGAGATCGAACAGAGCCGGCATCTCGACGCGGCCTCGCTCTACCAGGCCTCGCTCTACCGGTCGAACGTCTATCGCGCATTCGCACGCCTGTTCGAACGCTTCGATTTCGTGGTGGCGCCGAGCGCGCAGGTGTTCCCGTTCGAAGCCGAACTGCACTGGCCCGCCGAGGTGAACGGCGTCGCGAGCGACACCTACCACCGCTGGATGGAGATCGTCACGCCGTTCACGCTGGCCGGGCTGCCGACGCTCAACCTGCGCGCCGGCTTCGGCGACGGGGGCCTGCCGATGGGCATCTCGCTGGCGGGGCCGGTGAATGCCGACCTCGCCGTGCTGCGCGCGGGGCATGCCTACGACCGCGCATGCGCCTGGTCGACGATGCAGCCGCCCGCGCTGCGACCGGCGGGCTGATCGCCGCCCGGCGCGTGCGCCCTGCGGCGCGATGCAGAATGCGCGCATGAAAATGATCATCATCGGTGCCGGCCGCGTTGGGGAGAGCGCGGCGGAGAGCCTGCTGTCGGAGCGCAACGACATCACCGTCATCGACACCGACGCTGTGCGCCTGGCCCGGCTGCAGGAGCAGCTCGACCTGCGCGGCGTGCTCGGCAGCGGCATCGAACCCGAGGTGCTGCGCGAGGCGGGTGCCCCTGATGCCGACATGCTGATCGCCTGCGCGCCGCTCGACGAAACCAACCTGCTGGCCTGCAAGTTCGCGCGCGACCTCTTCAACGTGCAGACCACCGTGGCACGCGTGCGCTCGACCGCCTTTCAGGACACCGCGCTGCTCGAGAAGACCGGCTTCGCGGTGGACCAGGTGATCTGCCCCGAGCGTTCGGTCACCAACTACATCCACAAGCTGGTCGAGTACCCCGAGGCGCTGCAGGTGATCGAGTTCGCGCAGGGACTGGTCAGCATGATCGCGGTGCGCGCGGTCGAGGGCGGCCCGCTGGTGGGCCACAGCCTGGCCGAAATTCCCAGGCTGGTACCCGATGCCGACATGCGCATCGTGGCGATCTACCGCAACGACCGCGCGGTGGGCGTGCTTCACGGCGAGACCCGCATCCGCGCCGACGACGAAGTCTTCGTGCTGGCCGCCACGCAGCACATCCGCGGCGTGCTGGGCGGGCTGCGCCAGATGGACCGGCCGGTGGCCCGCGTCATGATGGCGGGCGGCGGCCGCGTCGGCATGCGCCTGGCGCGGGAACTGCGCGGCAACTGCGCCATCAAGCTGATCGAGCGCGACCTGACCCGCTGCGCGCTGCTGGCCGAGAGCCTGCCCAGCGACGTGCTGGTGCTCAACGGCGACGCCACCGATGCCGACCTGATGGCCAACGAGCAGGTGGCCGACATGGACCTGTTCATGGCCGTCACCAACGATGACGAGGACAACATCATGGCCTGCCTGCTGGCCAAGCGCCTCGGCGCACGCCGCGTGCTCGCCCTCATCAACCGCCGCGCCTATGCCGACCTGGTGCAGGGCACGCAGATCGACATCGCCATCTCGCCGGCGCACACCATCATCGGGGAACTGCTGGCCTTCGTGCGGCGCGGCGACATCGAGGTGGTGCACAGCCTGCGCCGCGGCGCCGCCGAGGCGCTCGAACTGGTGGTGCGCGGCGACCGCAAGACCAGCAAGGTGGCGACACGGCCGGTCGGCGAGATCAAGCTGCCCGACGGCGCGCAGATCGGCGCCATCGTGCGCGGCCCGGACGAGGGCCCGCGCGAGGTGATCATCCCGCACCGCGACACCGTCATCGCCAGCAACGACCACGTGATCGTCTTCGTGCCGCACAAGGGCATGATCCGCGACATCGAGCGGCTGTTCCAGGTCAGCGCGATCTTCCTGTTCTGAACGCCGCCGGGCGCCGCCTCATCCATTCATGTCTTCACCGCTGGCCATCGTTGCCCTGGTCGGACGCCTCGTCGTCCTGTTCTCGCTCCTGATGCTGGTGCCGCTTTGCGCCAGCTGGCTCGACGGCGGGCGCGCGCTGCACGCTTTCTCCTGGTCGCTCGTCGCCACGCTGGCCAGCGGCATCGCCATGGTCGCGCTCACGCGCGGCCACCTGGGCGAGCTGCGCCCGCGCGACGGCTTCGTGATGGTCGGCGTGATCTGGTTCCTGCTGCCGACCTTTGCCGCCGTGCCGCTGCTGCTGGCCATTCCGGGCCTGAGCGTCACCGACGCCTTCTTCGAAGCCATGAGCGGCTTCACCGCCACCGGCGCGACCGTGCTGGTCGGCCTCGACCACCTGCCGATCGCGGTGAACGTCTGGCGCTGCCTGCTCAACCTCGTCGGCGGGCTCGGCATCGTGGTGCTGGCCGTGGCGGTGCTGCCGATGCTCGGCGTGGGCGGCTCGCAGCTGTTTCGCACCGAGATCACCGGCCCGATGAAGGACCAGAAGCTCACGCCGCGCATCTCGGACACGGCCCGCGGGCTGTGGACGGTGTACTTTCTCGCCTCCGTCGCCTGCCTGCTGGCCTACCGCTGGGCCGGCATGGGCTGGGCCGACGCCTTCATGCACATGTGCTCGACCATGAGCCTCGGCGGTTTCTCCTCGCACGATGCGAGCCTGGGCTACTTCAACTCGCCGCAGGTCGAGATGGTGGCCGTGGTCTTCATGCTGCTGGCCGGCGTCAACTTTGCGCTCTATTTCCTGGCCTGGAAGCGCCGCTCGCTCGCCGTGCTGTGGCGCGACGCGGAACTGCGCACCTACGTGCTGGTGCTGCTCGGCAGCGTGGCGCTGATCACCGGCTACCTGCTCGCCAACGCGCCCGAAGGCGACGTCCTGCGCACGCTGCGGCGCACCCTGTTCCACGTGGTCTCGGTCGCCACCACCACCGGCTACGCCACGCATGACTACGCGCAGTGGCCCACCTTCGTGCCTTTCCTGATGCTGCTGCTGGGCTGCTTCGCCACCTGCGCCGGCTCGACCGGGGGCGGCATCAAGATGCTGCGCGTGCTGCTGCTGCTCAAGCAGTCGCAGCGCGAGCTGGTGCGCATCATCCATCCGAACGTGGTCAATCCGGTGGTGCTCGGCGGCATCACGGTGCCCCCGCGCGTGATGCACAGCGTGATCGCCTTCATGATGCTCTACGGCATGACCATCGTCGCATTGACCATGGTGATGCTGTTCAGCGGCCTCGACGTGGTGACCGCCTTCACCGCCGTGGTCGCGTGCCTGAACAACATCGGCCCCGGCCTCGGCGACGTGGGCCCGGCGGTCAACTACGAGGGGCTCACCAACTTCCAGACCTGGGTGCTGAGCTTCGCCATGCCGCTGGGCCGGCTCGAACTGCTGTCGCTGCTGGTGCTGCTGACGCCGCAGTTCTGGCGGCGCTAGCGCTGCCTTTCAAACCGGCGTGACGACCCCGCGCCCCGCGAAGTGCCCTTCGGCATTGGCGAGGAAACGGTCGACCGACTTCTGCGTCGCCTCGGGCGACCAGCCCGCCATGTGGGGCGTGAGCAGCACGTTGTCGAGCCCGATCAGCGGCTCGGGCCGCTTCGGTTCGCTTTCGTACACGTCGAGCCCTGCGCCCGCGATGCGGTGCGCGCGCAGCGCCGCGGCCAGCGCCTCGGTGTCGACCACGCTGCCGCGGCCGATGTTCACGAGGTAGCCCTGCGGCCCGAGCGCGTCGAGCACCTCGGCGTTCACCAGATGCTTGGTCGCGGCTCCGCCCGGCGCCGCCAGGATCAGGAAGTCGGCCCAGGTGGCGAGCGACTTCAGGTCGCCGAAGTAGCGGTGCGCCACGCCTTCCTTCGGCTTGCGGTTGTGGTAGCCGACCTCCATGTCGAAGCCGGCCGCGCGCTTGGCGATCTTCTGCCCGATGGTGCCGAGCCCGAGGATGCCGAGCTTCTTGCCCGAGACGTTCGGCGCCTGCGGGATCGCCTCGCGCCACACGCCCTCGCGGCACAGCCGGTCGAGCTTGCGGAATTCGCGCACGATGCCGATCAAGAGGCCGAAGGCATGGTCGGCCACGCAGTCGTCGTTGGTGCCCGCGCCGTTGGCGGTGACGATGCCGCGCGCACGCGTGACCTCGAGCGGCAGGCCTTCGTAGCCCGCGCCCATGCAGCAGATCAGCTCGACCGCGGGCATGGCCGCGATCTCCTCGGGCGTGATGCCGATCACGCCGATGGTCAGCACGGCGCGAAATTTCTTGCCGTGTGTCGCGATGGCGGCCGCACGTTCTGCCTCCGTGGGGGCATAGGTCATGTCGTAGACCTCGGCGATCTGGGCCTGGTGTGCGCTCGAGAGGCTGTTGAGCACCAGCAGGGGAATCTTGTTCGACACGTCTGAACTCCTGGGAATCGATGGGAAAAAGAGATTGGCTGCTACAGCAGCGGAGCGGCTTCGCTTTTTTGCAGCGCCCACATCTGCGCATAGCGGCCCTGCTTCGCGAGCAGTTCGGCATGCGTGCCGCGCTCGATGACGGTGCCGGCGTCGAGCACGAGGATCTCGTGCGCATCGACGACGGTCGACAGGCGGTGTGCGATCACCAGCGTGGTCTTGTCCTGCGCGGCGCTCTTGAGCTCCGACTGGATCGCACGCTCGTTGGCCGAATCGAGTGCCGAAGTGGCCTCGTCGAAGATCACGATCGGCGGGTTCTTCAGCAGCGTGCGCGCAATGGCCACGCGCTGCTTCTCGCCGCCCGAGAGCTTGAGCCCGCGCTCGCCGACCGTCGTCTCGTAGCCCTTGGGCGTGGCCGCGATGAAGTCGTGGATGCGCGCCGCCCGGGCCGCCACCTCGACCTCCTCGCGCGTGGCGCCGGGGCGGCCGTAGGCGATGTTGTATTCGATGGTGTCGTTGAACAGCACCGTGTCCTGCGGCACGATGCCGATCGCGCGGCGCAGGCTGGATTGCTGCACCTCGCGGATGTCCTGGCCGCCGATGGTGATGCTTCCATCCTGGACGTCGTAGAAGCGGTAGAGCAGCCGCGCGAGCGTCGACTTGCCCGAACCCGACGGGCCGACCACCGCCACCGTCTTGCCGGCCGGGATCTCGAAGCTCACGTGCTTGAGGATGGGCCGCGCGGGCTCGTAGGCGAAGCTCACGTCTTCGAAGCGGATGGTCGAGTCGATGCTGCCGCCCTCACCCCCGCCCTCTCGCGGAGGGAGAGGGAGCAAAGACAGCGGCTCTGCGCCCGGCGCGTCGCGCACCTCGCGGTCCTTCTCCATCAGCACGAACATCTTGTCGAGGTCGGTCAGGCTCTGCTTGATCTCGCGGTAGATCACGCCCAGAAAGTTGAGGGGGATGTAGAGCTGGATCATGAAGGCGTTGACCATGACCAGGTCGCCGAGCGTCATGCGCCCCTCGACCACGCCCGCGGTGGCCCGCCACAGCATCAGCACCAGGCTCACGGCGATCAGCATCTGCTGGCCGATGTTGAGCATGCTCAGCGTACGCTGGCTCTTGATGGCGGCCTTGCGGTAGCGGTCGAGGCTCGCGTCGTAGCGGCCGGCCTCGAAGTCCTCGTTGTTGAAGTACTTGACGGTCTCGTAGTTCAGGAGCGAATCGACCGCGCGGCTCTGGGCCACCGAGTCGAGTTCGTTCATGACCTTGCGGAACTGGGTGCGCCATTCGGTCACGGTGACCGTGAAGCCGATGTAGAGCACCAGCGCGGCGAGCGTGATCCAGACGAACGCGGCGTCGAACTTGACGCCCAGGATGGTGAGCACCAGCACCAGTTCGATGAGCGTCGGCACGATGCTGTAGAGCGACATCGAGACCAGCGAATGCACGCCACGCGTGCCGCGCTCGATGTCGCGCGTCATGCCGCCGGTCTGGCGCTCCAGGTGGAAGCGCAGGCTCAGCGAATGCAGGTGGCGAAACACCTCGAGCGCGATCTGCCGCGCGGTGCCCTCGGTGGCCTTGGCGAAGATCAGCTCGCGCAGCTCGCCGAACAGCGAGGTCGAGAAGCGCAGCAGCCCGTAGGCCAGCAGCAGCCCGATGGGCACCACGAGGATCGCCGCGGCCACGTCGGGCTTGGGCGCCATGGTGTCGCCCAGGTTCTTCAGCAGCACCGGCACGCCGACGTTGGCCACCTTGGCGCCGACCATGAAGGCCAGCGCCGCGGCCACGCGCCACTTGTACTGCCAGAGGTAAGGGAACAGCCGGCGCAGCGTGGCCCAGTCGGAACGGTCACTGCGCGCGGGCGCATGGCCCGGTGCGTGGGCGGAACGGGAAGAAGGAGGCGGGAGGGCTTCGCCGCTGCGGCGCATGAAGGACAATCGTGGTTGCTTGTTTGCTCCAGATTGTGCCCATGTCCGATATTTCCAGCAGCGCCGCTGCCGCCCCGTTGAAAAGCCTGCCCACCGACATGGAGCTGGTCCTGAAGGTCATTCCCATGCCGGCCGACTGCAACGCCAATGGCGACATCTTCGGCGGCTGGGTCATGGCGCAGTGCGACCTGGCCGGCTCGGTCATCCCGGCGCGCTATGCCAAGGGCCGGCAAGCCACGGTGGCGGTCAACGAGTTCATCTTCAAGCAGCCGGTCCGGCTTGGCGACATCCTGTCGTTCTATTCGAAGCTGGTGCGCATCGGGCGCACGTCGGTCACGGTGACAGTCGAGGTCTTTGCCGAGCGCTTCCGCGCGCAGGGCGAGTACATCAAGGTGACGCAGGCCACCTTCACCTACGTGGCCATCGACGACAGCGGCCGGCCACGGCCGATCGAGCAGCCGGCTGGTTGAAGGCGGGCACGGACAGCCGAACGCAGAAGAAAGACAAAAGCACGCAGAAGTCGCGGAAGGAAAGCCAATCGATGGAAGTCCTTCTGCGACTTCTGCGAAACCTTTGCGACCTCTGCGTCCGGCTGTCCGATCCCGCTTTCAGCCCGCCGCGTCCCGCACCCTGTCGAAGCGCTCGAACTCGCGGTTGATCCAGCGCCCGCCCTGCCGCTCGGTGCGGCGTATGTGGACCGCCTGCACGATGTCGCGCGTGTAGGCGTCGATCTCGATCGGCCCGCGCGGGCTCTCGAGCTTGAGCCCGCGGAAGGCGTCGACCAGTTTCTCGCCGCCGGCACTGCTGCCGCGCGCCGAGCGCATTGCGGCGTCGGTGGCCGCCAGCGCGTCGTGGGCCGCCACCGCGAAGTAGCCGGGCCGCAGGTGGCTGCCGTACTCGGCCTCGAAGGCGCCGGTGAAGGCCCGGTTGGCCGGCGAATCATGCGCGAACGAATAGTGGTGGCTGGTCACGAGGCCATCCGCCAGTTCGCCGATGCCTTCGAGGTAGTGGTCGTCGGTGGCATCGCCCGTGGCGAGCAGGCGGATGCCGGTGCGGGCCATGCCGCGGTCGCGCCAGAACTTGAGGAAGGTCGCGGGCATCTGCCCCGAGGGCAGGAAGAAGAACACCGCCTGCGGCTTGAGCTCGCGCAGCCGCAGCATGTAGGCCGAATAGTCGAGCGTGGCGAGCGGCACGCGCAGCATCGCGCCCACGTGCCCGCCGCCCGCGGTGATGCCCGAGACGAACGCCGCCTCGGCATCGACGCCCGCGGCATAGTCGGCCACGACCGTGCAGACGTCGCGCAGCCCCTGCTGCAGCGCCCAGCGCGCGAGCGGCAGCGTGACCTGCGAGATGGTGAACGACAGCCGCACCGCGAACGGGCAGCGCGCCGTGATGCCGGAGGAAGCCGCATTCATCACCAGCAGCGGCACCTTGGCCTGCGTGGCGACGGCACCAACGGCATAGGCGTTGGAGCTGAAGTCGAGGCCCGCGAGCAGGTCCACGCGCTCGCCCTCGACGAGGTCCTGCGCATGGCGCCGCGCCTGCTCGGGCGCGCTGCCCGGCACGTCGCGCCGCAGCAGCTCGACCGGGCGGCCTGCGATGGCCTGGTTGTGCGCGGCCAGCCAGGCCGACATGCCCGCATCGAACTGGCGCCCGCCGCCCGCATACGGACCGGACCACGAGCCGATGAGCCCGATGCGCAGCGGCCGCACACGGGTATGCGCCACGGCAGGCGAGGCCACCAATGCGCCCGCGAGCAAGCCGAAAGTACGCCGGCGCGTGAGACGACTTGCTACTTTTTCAGTAGCTGCAGCGACATGCTGGCCGGGGGTTGCGGCGGATCCTGACTTGACGGTTTGCACGTCGGCCAGTGTACGCATGCACCATCGCGGGGCAATGCGTGAAACTACGATCAGACTTTCGAGAAATCCGGCTTCCGCTTCTCCATGAACGCACCGAACGCCTCGCGCGCCGCGGGTTCGCGCAGCATCCGGCTGAAGCTCGCACCCTCCTCGTCCATGCGCTCGACCACCGCCGGCAGCTGCGCCTTCTTGAGCAGGCGCTTGGTCTCGATCAGCGCCGAGAGCGGCTTGGCCGCGAGCTTGCGCGCCTGCCCCTGCGCGATGGCGTTGGCCTCGGTGGGCGGCACGATGCGGTTGACCAGCCCCACCTCGAGCGCGGCCTCGGCCATGAAGGGCTCGCCGAGCAGCAACGCCTCGGCGGCGCGGTGATGGCCGAACATCTGCGGCACCAGCAGGCTGGACGCGGCCTCGGGGCACAGGCCCAGGTTCACGAAAGGCATCGAGAAAGCCGCGTTGTCGCCGGCATAGACCAGGTCGCAATGGAACAGCATCGTGGTGCCGATGCCCACGGCCGGGCCGCAGACCGAGGCGACGATCGGCTTCGGAAAGGCCGCGATGCCGCGCAGGAAGCGGAACACCGGCGAGTTCTCGCCGGCGGGCGGCGCGTTGAGGAAGTCGCCGATGTCGTTGCCCGCGCTGAAGATCGTCGGGTCGCCCTGGATCAGCACGCAGCGCACCGCGGCATCGCCCTCGGCCGTGGCGAGCGCGTCGGCCAGTTCGGCGTACATGCCGCTGGTGATCGAGTTCTTCTTCTCGACGCGGTTGAAGGTCAGGGTCATCACGCCGGCTTCGGTGTGGACGAGGATGTCGCTCATGGAAAGGGTCCTTGGAGGTGGAAACGGGAGGAAAGAGGCGGCCGGTTCGTTCACAGCTTCTCAGGCCGACAGCGCCTCGCGCACGAAATCGAGCCGGTCCTGGCCCCAGAACATTTCGCTGCCGACGAACATGGTGGGCGCGCCGAACACGCCGCGGTCGATGGCTTCCTGCGTGACGGACTTCAGGCGGTCCTTGGTTTCCTGCGCGCCTGCCAGCGCGAGCAGCCCTGCGGCATCGAAGCCGGCGTTCTGCAGGACCGTGCCCACGGTGGCCGGGTCGTTCATGTTCTGCGGCGCGACCCACATGGCGTGGAAGACGGCATCGACATACGCACCGAAGCGCTCGGGCTGCGTCATCTGCACGCCGGTGGCGCCGCGCATCAGCAACAGGGTGTTGATGGGAAAGTGGGGGTTGTGCACGAAGGGCACGCCGTAGCGCCTGGCGAACCGCTGCAGGTCGGCCGTCATGTACGGCCCCTTGGGTTTGACCTCGGCCGGCGAGCGGTTGCCCGTGGCCTGGAACACGCCGCCGAGCAGGATCGGCTTCCACACCAGCGCGGCGCCGGTGTCGGCGCACACGTGCGGCAGCTGCGTGGCGGCGAGGTAGGCGGCAGGGCTGCCGAAGTCGAAATAGAAGTCGACGGATTTCGTCATGGGTGGGGTGCCTATTCCTTGTAGTAGACGATCTGGTTCGAGGTGGCGAGCAGCACGCCATTCTGGCTCCAGAGCTGCGCGGCCTGGTCGAAGAAGCCGTTGAAGAACTGCTGCCCGGCCGCGCGGCCCAGCAGGTAGCCCGTGCCGACTTCGGCGAGCTGCGCGGCGTCGGCATGGAAGTAGGTGGTGATCGAGACCGTGCCGGCGGGCACGCGCTTGGCGCGCCGCAGCCACACGCGCGGAAAGAAGACGTCGCTCATCGCGGCGAGCGAGGCGAAGTCGAGCGGCCGCGGCTCGGCCTCGCGCACCCAGTAGAGGCTCTCGCTGTGCTGCTCGCTGCCGTCCCACTCGGCCGGAATGAAGCCGCTGACCGGCCGCATCTCGTACTGTTCGAGCCAGGCCACGCCGGCCGGGCCGATGCTGAAGCGTTCGACCGATTCGGGCCGCGGCATATCGGCGGGCATCGGCAGGTCGCTCTGGCCCCAGGTCTCGCGCCGCGCGGCCGTCACCACGGTGGCGGTGGTCGTCATGTTGGCCGTGCCGTCGGTACCGGGCTGCGTGATCTGCACCGTCCAGTGCTGCGTCGAGCGGTTGGTGCGCACGGCCGTGGCCTGCACGTCGAACGGTCCGGCCTCGAGCGCAGCCGCGAAGTTGACCGTGAGCGCGATCGGTGTGCCGAGCAGGTCGGGGTGCTGCAGCACCGACTGCAGCGCAATGGCCGCGGTGGTGCCGCCGAAGGGCCCCACCATGTTCCAGTAATCGGCGCTGGTGGCGCCCGTGAAGTGGCCGGCGCGCAGGTCGCTGTGCTGCAGCGCGAGGGCCTTGTCGAAGGGGTGGGTGCTCGTCATGGTCGCAGTGTGCCTTCGGTGGGTGGACTCATGCAGTCGTCTGCGGGACGCCGGCCGCCGGGGCCGCCGTGATCGCGGCGAGCCGGTGCAGCTTGTCGACCGTGCCCGGCCAAAGCGTGGCGCTGAACTGCTCGCGGAAGAAGCCGAAATGGCCGATGCGCGGCGCCTGCACGTCGGCCGGCGCGATGCGCTCGATGGCGCGCGGCGCCTGGTCGTAGAAGCTCAGCAGGCTGCGCGTGCCGGCCAGCGTCATGAGCTCGTCGTCGGTCATCGACAGCGCCAGCACCGGAAAGCGCACGCGGCTGTAGCTGCGCGCCGCGCGCTCGCCCTCGGCGCCCACGCTGTAGCGCGGGTCGAGGCACCAGCGGCGCCACTGCAGGATCACGCCGCGCGGCAGGTCGCCGACCTTGCGCAGCCGGCGGCCCGGGAAGTAGCCCCAGAGCTTCGTGGCCAGCGGCACCAGCACGAACCAGAAATACAGGATGCTGCGCTTCAGACGCGGCGCGTTCTCGCGCCAGTAGCCGCTGCCCGCGGCGATGCTCACCAGCCCATCGACCTGCTCGGGCCGCTGCAGCAGGCCCGGCAGCTGGGCGCCGAGGCTGTGGCCCAGCAGGTAGAGCGGCTGCGACGGCTGCGCGGCGCGCGCGGCATCGATGACCGCTTCGTAGTCGCGCGCCCAGTCGAACAGGTCGGCCTCGAAGCCGCGCAGCGAAGCCCCCTCGCGCGAATCGCCCGAACCCCGGTAGTCGAAGGTCCAGACGCTGAACCCCTGCGCGACGAGCCACTGCGCGAACGGCGCATAGAACGACTGGCGCACGCCCATCGCACCGCCGATCACGATGCTCGCGTGCGCCTCGGCCGCGGGCATGTAGCGGCGCACCGCGATCTGCTGCTTGCCGCCATCGACCGGCAGCTTCTGCGCGTGTGCCTGCATGGCGGCTACACGCGTTCGAAGATGCCCGCCGCGCCCTGGCCCATGCCCACGCACATCGTGACCATGCCGTACCTGAGCTTCTCACGCTGCAGCGCATGCACCACCGTGGCCGAGCGGATCGCGCCGGTCGCGCCGAGCGGATGGCCGAGCGCGATCGCGCCGCCCATCGGGTTGACCTTCGAGGCGTCGAGCCCCAGCGTGTTGATCACCGCCAGCGACTGCGCGGCGAAGGCCTCGTTGAGCTCGAACCAGTCGATGTCCTCGTGCTTGAGACCGGCATAGCGCAGCGCCGCCGGAATGGCCTCGATCGGGCCGATGCCCATGATGTGCGGCGGCACGCCCTTGCTCGCGAAGCTCACGAAGCGCGCGAGCGGCGTGAGGCCGAACTGCTTGACGGCCTTCTCGCTCGCGAGGATCAGCGCGCCCGCGCCGTCGGAAGTCTGCGAGCTGTTGCCCGCGGTGACCGTGCCGCGCGCGGCGAAGACGGTACGCAGCTTGGCCAGGCCTTCGAGGCTGGTGTCGGGCCGCGCGCCTTCGTCGAGGCTGACCGTGCGCGTGCTGGCGATCGACTCGCCGGTTTCGAGGTCGGGCGCACGGTCGGTCACCTCGATCGGCGTGATCTCGTCGGCGAACTTGCCGGCCTTTTGCGCGGCCAGTGCCTTCTGGTGCGAGGCGAGCGCGAATTCGTCCTGCGCCTCGCGGCTGACCTTCCACTGCTGCGCCACCTTCTCGGCCGTGAGGCCCATGCCGTAGGCGATGCCGCCGTCGCCGTCGCGTTCGCAGATC
>CAMLCW010000063.1 GCA_946478645.1 uncultured Variovorax sp. | reverse complement strand
GGCGGGCGACGGCATCAACGATGCGCCCGCGCTCGCGCGGGCCGACGTCGGCGTGGCCATGGGAACCGGCACCGACGTGGCAATGAACAGCGCCCAGGTCACGCTGGTCAAGGGCGACCTGCGCGGCATCGCCGAGGCGCGCCGGCTCTCGGAGCAGACCATCGCCAACATGAAGCAGAACCTCGGCTTCGCTTTCCTCTACAACGCGCTCGGCATTCCGCTCGCCGCGGGCGTGCTGTATCCGTTCACCGGCTGGCTGCTGTCGCCGATGGTGGCGGCGCTCGCGATGAGCCTGAGCTCGGCCTCGGTGATCGCCAATGCGCTGCGGCTGCGCGGTGCGAGGCAGCCGACATGATCATCGTGCACGCAGCCGTCGGCCCCGGCCTACAGACAGCACCCGCAGCGCGGTGCATGTTGAGCCCATGACACAGCCCATCGAACTCATCGTCGAGGAGCCCGCTGTCGGCTCCTATGTCTGGCGCCTGCTCGAAACGGATGCGAACGGAGGCAACCCCAAGGTGCTCCGCGACGCCTTCGATCCTGCCGACACCTACGAGGCCGCGCTCGCCGCGGGGCAGCGCGCATTGCAGAGCGAGATCCGCAAGCGCCACGCGCCCAGCGCCGCGCAACCCGGCTGATACGCGGCTTCAGGCGCCGAGGCCCACGGCCCGCATGAGCCAGCGCATGGCCCATGCGACCACGGCGAGGGCGCTGACGCTCGCGAGCCAGATCGCGAACAACCAGCCGAGGCGGTGCAGCCACCGCCTCGGCGGTGGTGGCCGCTCGGCTTTCCCGGCCTCAGTGATAGTGGTCCCCTTGCTTCACCTTGCCGCGGAACACCCAATAGCTCCACGCGGTGTACATCAGGATCACGGGAATGATCAGCAAGGCGCCAACCAGCGCGAAGCCCAGGCTCTGCGGCGGGCCCGCGGCCTGCCAGATGCTGATGTCCGGCGGGATCACGTTCGGCCACAGGCTGATGCCGAGGCCGGTGTAGCCGAGGAACAGCAGCGCGAGCGTGAGCACGAAAGGTGCCGCATGGCTCTCGCCGCGCAGGGTGCGCAGCAGCTGCCATGTGACGAGCGCCACCAGCGTGGGCACCGGCGTGAACCACAGCAGGTTCGGAAAGCTGAACCAGCGCTTGGCGATCGCCTCGTGCGAGAGCGGGGTCCAGATGCTGATCGCCACCATCACCGCCAGCATGAGCCAGGTCAGCGGCCGCGCGAGCGCGCGCATGCGCATCTGCAGCCGGCCTTCGGTCTTCATCACGAGCCAGGTCGCGCCGAGCAGCGCATAGGCCGCCACCAGCGCCGCGCCGGTGAAGAGCGAGAACGGCGAGACCCAGTCGAACGGGCCGCCCGCATAGTTGCCGTCGACCACCGGCATGCCGTGGAGGAAGGCGCCGAGCGTCACGCCCTGGAAGAAGGCCGCGGTGACCGAGCCGCCGATGAAGGCGTGGTCCCACCAGCGCTGCCGCCCGGGCCGCGCCTTGAAGCGGAACTCGAAGGCCACGCCGCGGAACACGAGCCCCACGAGCATGAGGATCAGCGGCAGGTAGAAGGCGCTGAGGATCACGGCGTAGGCGAGCGGAAAGGCCGCAAGCAGCCCCGCGCCGCCGAGCACGAGCCAGGTCTCGTTGCCGTCCCAGACGGGCGCCACGGTGTTCATCAGCACGTCGCGGTCTTCCTTGGCCGGCAGGAACGGAAACAGGATGCCGATGCCGAGATCGAAGCCGTCCATCACGACGTACATCATGATGCCGAACAGGATGATGACGGCCCAGATGAGGGGGAGATCAATGCCCATGGCGGCCGTCCTCCGGTTGCTGCGCCGCGCTGGCGCCGGCGTGGTCGTCTTCGGGTGCGGCCGACATCGGCCGCGCGGGGGTGCGTGGGGCGCCCGGCCCGCCGCGCGGTGGGCGTTCGGCCTCGTCGCTCGCGGGGCCCTTGACGATCAGCCGCAGGCCGTAGGCCGTGCCCGCGCCGAACACCACGAAGTACACGACCACGAACAGCAGCAGCGTGAAGCCGACCTGCGCGGCCGAATGCTGTGGCGACGCGGCATCGGCCGTGCGCATCAAGCCGTGGACGATCCAGGGCTGGCGGCCGATCTCGGTCGTGTACCAACCGGCGAGGATCGCCACCAGCCCGGCCGGCGACAGCGCAAGCGCGAAGCGCAGGAAGCCTCGCTTCGCATACACGCGCCCGCCGCGCCGCAGCCAGAGGCCCCAGAACGCGAGCGCGATCATCAGCACGCCCAGGCCGACCATGGCGCGGAAGGTCCAGAACACGATGGTGGAATTGGGCCGGTCTTCGGGCGCGAAGTCCTTGAGCGCGGGGATCTGTCCGTCCCAGCTGTGCGTGAGCAGCAGGCTGCCTGCGCGCGGTATCTCGAGCGCGTAGCGCGTGGTCTCGGCCGCCATGTCGGGCCAGCCGAAGAGAAGGAGCGGCACGCCCTCGCCTTCGGGCGTGCGCTCCCAGTGGCCCTCGATCGCGGCCAGCTTGGCGGGCTGGTGCTCGAGCGTGTTGAGCCCGTGCTGGTCGCCGATGACCGCCTGCAGCGGCGCCGCGGCGAGCAGCATCCACAAGGCCATGGAGAGCATGGTGCGCACGCGCGTGTTGTCGTTGCCGCGCAGCAGGTGCCAGGCCGCGGCGCCCGCCACCATGAGCGCGGTCGCGATGTACGAGGCGACCACCGTGTGCACGAGCCGGTACGGGAACGAGGGATTGAAGATCACCTTGAACCAGTCGACCGGCACCACGCGCCCATCGATGATCTCGTGGCCCTGGGGCGTGTGCATCCAGCTGTTCGAGGCCAGGATCCAGGTGGCGGAGACCAGCGTGCCGAGCGCCACCGCGAGCGTGGAGACGAAGTGCAGCGCCGGCCCCACGCGCTCGCGCCCGAACAGCATCACGCCGAGGAAGCCCGCTTCGAGGAAGAAGGCCGTGAGCACCTCGTAGGCGAGCAGCGGCCCGGTGACACCGCCGGCGAAGCGCGAGAAGTTGCTCCAGTTGGTGCCGAACTGGTAGGCCATGACCAGCCCCGACACCACGCCCATGCCGAAAGCCACGGCAAAGACCTTGATCCAGAACTGGTAGAGGTCGATGTAGACCTTGCGCCCGGTGCGCAGCCACAGCGCCTCGAGCACCGCCAGGTAGCTGGCCAGCCCGATGGTGAGCGCCGGGAAGATGATGTGGAACGAGATCGTGAAACCGAACTGGATTCTGGCGAGCAGGAGGGCATCCATGCGGCTGTACCTTTTCTTCGCACCTGGCGGCGGCAGGCGCGGGATCGCCCGGAGACGGCGTAGGCGAAAGTCGCGTCCGCTCCGGCACCGGGTGCAGCCCAATTCTTCGCGCCCCGCGCCGATCGCGCAAGGAACAAATCGACTCACCCCGTGTTGGGTGCGTCCAGCCGCAGCGCGCGGTCGAGGCGCGCGGCGCGCAACCCGCGGCGGCGCATCAGGTACCAGGCCGCCGGCACGACGAGCATGCTGAGCAGCGGCGCGGTGACCATGCCGCCGACCATCGGCGCCGCGATGCGCGTCATCACCTCGGCGCCGGTGCCGCTGCCCCAGAGGATCGGCAGCAGCCCCGCCATCACGACCGCGACGGTCATCGCCTTGGGCCGCACGCGCAGCACGGCACCTTCGCGGATCGCCGCCAGCAGGGTTTCGCGGTTCATCGGCTCGCCGGCCGCGAGCCGGCGCGCGAGCGCGTTCTGCAGGTAGACCAGCATCACCACGCCGAACTCGGCCGCCACGCCCGCGAGCGCGATGAAGCCCACCGCCGTGGCGACCGACACCGCATGGCCCATCGCCCACACCAGCCAGAAGCCGCCGACCAGCGAGAACGGCACCGCGGCCATCACGAGCGCCGCATCGCCGACGGAGCGGAACAGCAGGTACAGCAGCACGAAGATCACGGCGAGCGTCACGGGAACCACGACCTGGAGCCGCTCGGTCGCGCGCTCGAGGTATTCGAACTGGCCCGACCACGACACCGAATAGCCCGCGGGCAGTTGCACGGCCTTGTCGACCGCGGCCTGCATCGCGGTGACGGCGGAGCGCAGGTCGCGCCCGCGCACGTCCACGTAGACCCAGCCCGACAGGCGCGCGTTCTCGCTGCGCAGCATCGGCGGGCCCTGCGTGATGTGGATCTTCGCGACGTCGCCGAGCAGCAATTGCGCGCCGCGCGGTGTCACGAAGGGCAGATCGCGCAGCCGCTCGAGCGAATCGCGGAACTCACGCGGATAGCGCACGTTGATCGGATAGCGCTCGCGCCCCTGCACCACTTCGCCCACGTTGTCGCCGCCGACGGCGGTGGCGACCACGGCCTGCACGTCGGCCACCGACAACCCGTGGCGCGCGGCCGCGAGCCGGTCGACCTCGACGTCGATGTAGCGCCCGCCGGTGAGCCGTTCGGCCAGCGCCGACGACACACCGGGCACGTCTTTCACCGCGGCCTCGATCTGCGTGGTGACCGCGTCGATGGTGGCCAGGTCGGTGCCCGCCACCTTGATGCCGACGGGGCTCTTGATGCCGGTGGCCAGCATGTCGATGCGGTTGCGGATCGGCGGCACCCAGACGTTGGTGAGCCCCGGCACCTTCACCGCGCGGTCGAGCTCCTCCACCAGCCGCTCGGGCGTCATGCCCGCGCGCCATTCCGAGCGCGGCTTGAAGCGGATCGTGGTCTCGAACATCTCGAGCGGCGCCGGGTCGGTGGCGGTGTCGGCGCGGCCGGCCTTGCCGAACACGCGTTCGACCTCGGGCACGGTCTTGATGAGCCGGTCGGTCTGCTGCAGCAGCGCGGCCGCCTTCGAGACCGACAGCCCCGGCAGCGCCGACGGCATGTAGAGCAGGTCGCCTTCGTCGAGCGGCGGCATGAACTCGCCGCCGAGCCGCGCGAGCGGCACCGCCGTGGAGGCCAGCAGCAGCGCCGCGATCACGAGCGTGCTCTTGGGAAAGCGCAGCACGCCTTCGAGCACCGGCCTGTACGCCGCCATCAGCAGGCGGTTCACCGGGTTCGCGGCCTCGTGCGGGATGCGCCCGCGCACCAGGTAGCCCATGAGCACCGGGATCAGCGTGACCGACAGGCCCGCGGCCGCCGCCATGGCGTAGGTCTTGGTGAAGGCGAGTGGCGAGAACAGCCGCCCCTCCTGCGCCTCGAGCGAGAACACCGGCACGAACGACAGCGTGATCACCAAGAGCGAGAAGAACAGCGCCGGGCCGACCTCGACCGAGGCATCGGCCACCAGCCGCCAGCGCTCGGCCGCGTCGGGCGCGCGCCCCTCGGCGGTTTCGAAGGCCTCGATGTGCTTGTGCAGGTTCTCGACCATCACGATCGCGCCGTCGACCATCGCGCCGATCGCGATCGCGATGCCGCCGAGCGACATGATGTTGGCGTTGACGCCCTGCCAGTGCATCACGATGGCCGCGGCCAGCACGCCGATCGGCAGCGCCACCACCGCCACCAGCGCCGAGCGCAGGTGGAACAGGAACACCGCGCAGACCAGCGCGACCACGATGAATTCCTCCACCAGCTTGCCGCGCAGGTTGTCGACGGCGCGGTCGATCAGGAGCGAGCGGTCGTAGGTGGTGACGATCTCCACGCCCGGCGGCAGGCCCGGCTTGAGCGCCTCGAGCCGGGCCTTCACGGCCTCGATGGTCGAGCGCGCGTTCTTGCCCGAGCGCATGACCACCACGCCGCCCGCGACCTCGCCCTCGCCGTCGAGCTCGGCGATGCCGCGCCGCATCTCGGGGCCGACCTGCACGCTCGCCACGTCGCGCAACAGCACCGGCGTGCTGCCGGCCAGCGCGATCGGGATGGTCCGGAAATCGTCGAGCGAGCGCAGGTAGCCGCGCGAGCGCACCATGTACTCGGCCTCGGCCGCCTCCACCACCGAGCCGCCCGCGGCCTGGTTGGCCTGCTGCAGCGCCTGGACCACGGCCTGCTGCGCGATGCCGAGCGCGCGCATGCGGTCGGGATCGAGCACCACCTGGTACTGGCGCACCATGCCGCCGATGCTCGCGACTTCGGCCACGTCGGGCACCGTCTTGAGTTCGAAGCGCAGGAACCAGTCGTTGAGCGCACGCAGCTGGCCGATGTCGTGCCGGCCGCTGCGGTCGACCAGCGCGTACTCGTAGATCCAGCCCACGCCGGTGGCGTCGGGGCCGAGCGCGGCGTTGGCGCCCGCGGGCAGCCGGCTCTGCACCTGGTTCAAGTACTCCACCACGCGCGAGCGCGCCCAGTAGGGGTCGGTGTCGTCGTCGAACAGCACGTAGACGAAGGAGTCGCCGAAGAACGAGTAGCCGCGCACCGTCTTCGCGCCGGGCACGCTGAGCATGGTGGTGGTGAGCGGATAGGTGACGAGGTCCTCGACCACCTGCGGCGCCTTGCCGGGGTACGGCGTGCGGATGATGACCTGTGTGTCCGACAGGTCGGGCAGCGCATCGAGCGGCGTGTGCGCCACCGACCAGACGCCGGCCGCAACGAGGAAGCCGGTCGCGATCAGCACCAGGAAGCGGTTGCCGACCGACCAGCGGATCAGGGCCGCGATCATCGCTTCTCTCCCTCCGGCGCCGCGGCGGCGGGTGCCGCCATGTTGCCGAGCACCGAGCGCAGCCGCGCTTCGGAGTCGATCAGGAACTGGCCGCTGGCCACCACCTGCTCGCCTTCGGCCAGGCCCGACAGCACCTCGGTGTCGTCGCCCGCCTCGGCGCCCAGCGTCAACTCGCGCGGTTCGAAGGCGCCGCCCGCGTTGCGCACGATCACGACCGCGCGCCGGCCGGTGCGGATCACCGCTTCGGCCGGCACCACCAGCCGGCTTGCCGACGGCCCCGAGAGCGCGAGCCGCAGCAGCATGCCGGGCACCAGCTGCCCGCCCGCGTTGTCGACCGTGAAGCGCGCCTTCAGCGTGCGCGAGGCCGGCTGGATCTCGGGCAGGATCTCGTCGAGCCTGCCTTCGAACGACTGCGACGCATCGGCCTGCAGCGTGGCGCGGGCCTTCTGCCCCCGCGCGAGGCGCACCGCCTGCGCTTCAGGAATCTCAGCCACCGCCCACACCTTGCCGAGACCGGCGATGCGGAACAGCGTCATGCCGGGCGTGACCGCGGCGCCTTCGCGCACGCCGAGCTCGGCCACCACGCCGTCGGCCGGCGCGGCGATCACGTAGCGCGCCTGCGCGGTGCCGCTCTTCTCGCTCTGGCGGATGAGTTCGGCCGGGATCGACAGCGCCTGCATGCGTTCGCGCGCCGCCGCGACCAGCTCGGCCGAAGCACCGGCGCGGCGCAGCGCGAGCCACTCGTTCTGCGGCGCCAGCCAGTCGGGCGCGAACACCGTCGCGAGCGCCTGGCCCTTTCGCACGCGCTCCATCGGCGCGCGCACCGACAGCCGCTCGACATAGCCGGCCACGCGGGTCTGCACCGCGGCGACGAGGCGCTCGTCGAACTGCACCGTGCCGACGGCATCGAAGGTCGATGCCTGCGCGACGCGGCGCACCTCGGCCAGGCGGATGCCGAGGTTCTGCTGCACGGCGGGGCTGATCTTCACGCCGCCCTCGCCGTCGCCGCTGTCGGCATACATCGGCACCAGCTGCATGTCCATGAACGGCGACGGGCCGGGCTTGTCGAAGCGCGGGCCGGGCACCATCGGGTCGTGCCAGTAGAGCACCTTGCGTTCTTCCGGCGCGGCGGCGGCTTCGCTGGCGGCGGCCATCGGTGCCTCGGCGGGCGGCGCGGTTCGGCGGCCCAGGTAGAAGGCGCCGGAGCCCAGCAGCAGCGCGCCGACGAGCGAGAGGCCAAGGATGCGGTTGCTTTTGCGGTGTGCGTTCGGGTGGTTCATTGCGCCTCCTCGGCATCGATCGGACGGAAGGCCAGCTGGACCTGGGCTCGCGCGAGTTCGCGCTCGAGCGCCAACAGCCGGCGCCCGGCGTCGACCTCGGCATCGCGCGCCTCGAACAGCGGCGCGAGGCTGCCCTGTGCGCTGCGGTAGGCGGCCGTGGCCGCAGCGGTGCGCTGCTGCGCCGGCGCCACGATGGCCGAGTGGTAGCGCGCGATGCGCTGCCGCAGGCGCTCGGCATCGGCCCGCAGCGTGCGGTACTCGGTGCGCGCCGCACGCACCGCTTCGGCGAGTTCGGCTTCGGCCTTGCCGGCCAGGGCCTGCGCGGCAGCGGTGTCGCGGTCCTGGCGCTCGGCGGGCGCGAGGCGCAGCGGAACGCTCACCCCCACCGACACCATGTCGGCGCGACCCGCGCGCTGGCCGTAGGCCACTTCCCAGGTCCAGTTGGGTGCGCGCTCCGACGCGGTGACCGCAGCCTTGCGCGCGGCCAGCTCGGCATCGCGCCGCATCGCGGCCACGGCCGGGTGCCGTGCCACATAGGCTTCTTCGGCAGGCGCCGGCACGGCGCCGGGCGCCAGCAGGGCATCGGACGGCACGCCGGTCCAGCGCGCGAGCGCGATCCGTGCGGCGTGCTGCTGCTGCCGGACTTCGGCCGCGCCGTCCTCCAACGCACCGCGCGCCACCGCGAGCGCCAGCACTTCCTCACTGCCTGCCGCGGCCGAGGCCAGGCGCCCGCGCGCGGCCTCGACGGCTTCGTGGGCATGGTGCTGGGCCAGCATCGCGAGCTTCAGCGTCTCGCCGGCATAGAAGGCATCGACATACGCCAGCGCGGTCTGCAGCCGGGTGTCGGCGGCCGCGGCCTGCAACTGCACCCGCTCGCGCCCGACCGAGGCATCGGCCGCGGCCTGCCGCGCGGCGCGCTTCTCGGCCGACAGCCACTCCTGGCGAAGCCCGATGCGCTTCATCGTCATCGGTTCGCGCGCCGTGTGGAAGCGGCTGTCGCCCTCGGCAGGCAGGTTCTCGAGCGACAGGCTCAGCGTGGGGTCGGGCAACTGGGCCGCGGCACGCGCGGCTTCGGTGGCGCCCTGCAGGCCGGCTTGTGCAGCGCGAGCCGTTTCGGAGCGCCGGCTCGCGAGCTGCAGCGCAGCCTCGAGCGACAGCGGTGCGGCCGGCGCGATGCACGGCAGCAGCAGCGCCACGGCCAGGACGGCCGCGCGCGAAAGGGAAAAGGACATGGGAACTCCGTGGACGAACGAGGCATTCGCCGGCGCGCGGACATGCCGCGCCGCCGGCAACGGTCAGTCGACGGAGGTGTCAGACCCGCAGTCTGCGGGTCGCGAGAAAGACGGGGTCGGGGGGTGGATGCTGCGTCTCGGGCCGTGCCTGCGGCGGCAGCGCATGGCCTTCGGTGGCCAGCACGAGCGGCAGCGCCAGCACCTGCACGATGGCCGGCAGCGACGGCGTGGCGACCTTCACCGGCTCGAAGGACAGCGACATGTCGGCGGCGTACTGGTGGCACAGCACCGGCTGCGCGGTGTCGGTGCCTTGGCAGGGTTCGCCATCTGCCATGGCCATCGCCATTTCCATCTCCGCCGCCGCTGCGGCTTCGGTCGGGCAGACGTAGGAAGCCAGCGCCCATTGCGAGAACAGCAGCGCCACCACCATGAGCAACAAAGTGGGAAGGCGGTGGAAGACGGTGCGGCGGCAGGCCATGGGCAGGCCGAAGTGTAACCAGAAAGTTGTCACCCGAAACAGGCCGCCAGGCCTCTTCGCGTCAGAGCGACGGCGGCAGGCGGATCTCGATCGGGTGGTCGCGCTCGTGGCGCTGCTGGCAATCGACGCAGCGCGCGGCCGCGGGCAGGGCCTCGAGCCGGTCGGCCGGAATGGGCGCGCCGCAGTCGATGCAGGTGCCGAACTCGCCGGTGCGCAGGCGCTCCCGCGCGGCGTCGATGTCGCGCAGCTCCGACAGGTCGCGGTCGGTCTCGGCGCTGCGCACCGCGCCGCGCAGCCGCTCGTCGGCGGCGTCCACGGTGTCGGGCACCTGCACATGCGGAATGCGTGCGGTGGGATCGTCGTTCGGCGATTCGTCGCGCGCGGCCCTGAGTTCGGCTTCGAGCTCCGCGGCCCGCGCGTCGAGCTTGCGATGCCAATGGTCCTGTTCGGTGTTCTTCGTCATGGCGCCATCGCGGGCAATCCGCATGCCCGGCTGCACGCCGCCTGCGGCATTTGCCGTGCGTGCGATGCTCCGGTTTCCGGCATATTTTTCTTCCCGGATCGCCAACCCGCCTGGAACCACCTTGCAGCCGCCGCCCGACACCCTTCTGCTGGCCGCGCTCGCCGCGGCGCCGCGCCGCTTCCGCCTGCCACCGCTGCCGGCCGATGCCGACGCCGCCGCGGCGGCCGGCCCGGCAGCGGCGCTGGCCTTTGCGATCGCGGCCGCGCGCGGCGCGAGCGAACGCCAGTTGCCGCTGCCCGCCGATGCCGAGGCGCTCTTCACGCAGTCGCTGGCCCGGCTCATCGCGCAGGCACTGGCAGCCGAGGGCGGCGATCCGGCCTTTCAGGCTGCGGTGCTGCAGGCGCAGGACCGCGACGTGCGCGACCACGCGCGGCTGTCGAGGCAGCGTGCGGCCGACCTGCGCGCGGTGCGAAGCGCCATCGATGCGGTCGCCCATCCGGGCAAGCTGCAGCGCATGCCGGCCGGCGCCGCACGCGATGCGCTGGCGCAGCTGCACGCCCTGGCCGCGGCCGGCGAGTGGGCGCGGCTGACACAGGCCTTGGCCGCACTGCCCGCGCCCGATGGGCTCCAGCCCGCGCAAGCCGCGCTGCAGCGGCTGGTGCGCGGGGACGAACTGCTGCACCTCGACGCCGTGCAGCGCTACCGTGCACTTGGCGCGCGGCAGGGCCCGTTGGCCGGCAGCGATGCGGCCGCGGCCCGGGGCCGCGCCTCGGCGCGCGAAGGCGAGCTGGCCGAGCAGGCCGGCGCGCAGGCGTTGCGCGCTGTGGTCGACCTGATGAACCGCCGCGCCGCCGCCGCTGCCGACCGCGGCAGCTTCCACGTGGTGCGCAGCCTTCGCACGCCGGGCGGCTTTCCGGGCACCGCGAGCAAGGCCAAGGAGGAATGGGATGCGGCGATCGTGCGCAGCAGCGCCGATGCACAAGGCGCCACCGAGCTCGTCCTGCTGGCCGAGATCAAGGCTTCGCCAGCGGCCGTCAGCGCCGACCTCCCGCGCTTCCTGCGTGGTCTGCAGCGGCTCGCAGAGGCGGACGCCGGCACCACCTACACCTTCGCGTCGGACGACGGGGCGACGCAGATCCTCGGCGCCTCGCTGCGTCGTCTTCGTCCGCACGGCCATCTCCTGCCGCCGCAAGTCATCTACTGCTGCCCCGCACCGACCGAATCGCAGCCGCAGGCGCTGCTGAGCGCGGCGAGCAAGGCCGTGCTGCTGGCCGAGCCCGCGAGCATCGCATTCGCGCAGCGCGTCGCTCACGGCGAGCCGGCGCCGCCGCACGCATCGCTCGCACCGGTATGGCGCGCGCTCGCCACCACGCCGCGCCTGCGCGCCACGCTCCACCAGGACGAAACCGCGCGGCTGGCGCGCGAGGCGATGCTGCATCCCGACGACCTGCTGGCCGCCGCGGCCGACGTCCTGCGGCCGGATTAACGTGCGGACGCTGGGGAGCTCGGCTGCGGCCTGAACGCCTCGCTCCACACGCGCTCGAACGCGGCGCAGAACGCCGTCTGCACCACGGACATCGGCCGGTAGCGATTGCGGATGATGCGCACCTCGAGCTTTTCGCTGCTCTTGAACGGGCGCACCACGAGCCCGCTGAACGAGCCGCCTGCCACGGCGGTGCGGTCGACCACCGCGATGCCGGCGCCAGCCTGGGCGAACCAGCAGGCCGTGGTGGCGGAGCGCACCTCGATGTCGAGCCGCAGCTGCGGCGCGGACTTGCCATAAGCCCGGAGCAGGCTCTGGCCGTAGGGCGTGCCGGCCGGCGACGTGATCACGCGATGACCGCGCAGGTCGGCCGGCGTGACCACCGCCTTGGCCGCGAGCGGATGGTCGCTGCGCATCGCGCAGGCCAGGCCGCATTGGTAGCTCTTGACCGTCACCAGGTTCGGATGGTCATTGGGCAGCAGCCCGATCGCGAGGTCGGCCGAATGGTCGAGCAGCGCGTCGACCATGATCGGCGAGACCAGCACCTCGATGCGGCTCCTGATGCGCGGGAAGCGCTCGTACAGCAGCGCCACCGCGCGCGGTGCGAGCCACGAGGCAAGGCTGGCCGACACCGCGAGCCGCAGCGTGCCCGTCTCGGGCTCGGCGAGTGCGCGCGACACGTCGCGCACGCGTTCCACGCCGCGCCAGAGGCTTTCGATCTCCTCGTAGAGCTGCTGTGCCTCGGGCGTCGGCACGAGCCGGCCCTTGACGCGCTCGAACAGCGTGAGGCCCGACTGCCGCGCCGCATGCGCGAGCAGCTTGCTCACCGCGGGCTGCGACACGTGCAGCAACTCGGCCGCGCCATTGACGCTGCCCGTCAGCATCACGGCCCGAAAGACTTCCATGTGGCGCAGGTTCATTGCAGTGGCTCGTTGAAGTACATAACCGAAGGTTAAGGCCTGGACACGTCTTTTCATTTGTGGCGCGCCGGGCGCGGCAGAACAATCAACGGGCTCGAAGAACAAGCCGGAGACAGACAGATGGACAGGACGACGACCCCCCTCCGCGGCGCGACACGCCGCCAGCTGCTGCAGGCCGCAGCGATGCTCGCGCTCGCACCCACCTTGCATGCGCAGCCGCAGGGCTTTCCGGGCAAGCCGGTGCGCATCTACCTGCCGCAGCCGCCCGGCGGCGCCGCCGACCGGCTGGCCCGCCTGCTCGCCGAGAAGCTCGAGTCGCGCTGGAAGCAGTCGGTGCTGGTCGAGAACAAGCCCGGCGGCGGCGTGGTGATCGGCACCCAGGCGACCGTGCGCGCCGCGCCCGACGGCCACACCCTGGGCCTGCTCGGCAGTTCGCTCAGCATCAACGCGGTGCAGCGCAAGGACCTGCCCTACGACAGCGTGCGCGACCTGCAGCCGATCGCGCGCATCGGCTACTACACGGTGGCGCTGGTTGCCGCGGCGGACTTTCCGGCCAGCAACATCCGCGAGCTGGTCGCGCTCGCGAAGAAGGGGCCGCCGAACGGCATCTCCTTCGGCTCCAACGGCATCGGCACCTCGGCGCAGCTCGCGGGCGAGATGCTCAACCACATGGCCGGCATCCAGCTGCAGCACGTGCCCTACAACGGCGCCGCCAAGATGTACACCGAGATCATCGGCAAGCAGATACCGATGGGCTTCTCGGTTGCGAGCTCCGCCGAGACCTTCATCAAGGCCGGCCAGCTCAAGGTGCTCGGCGTGACCAGCGCGAAACGCAGCCCGCTCTACCCCGACTGGCCGACCATCGCCGAGACGCTGCCGGGTTTCGAGGCCGTCAACTGGGCCGGCTTCGCCGCGCCGGCCGGCGTGCCGCGCACCATCGCCGAACGGCTTGCCGACGACATCGTCGCGGTGCTCGCAATGCCCGACATCGCGAAGGCCTTGGCAGAGATGGGCATCGACATCGCGCCCCAGGGGCCCGACGAATTCAAGGCCTTCATCCAGGACGAGATCCGGCGCTTTGTCTCGATCACCAGGCCGCTCGGCGCGCCTGCCAACTGACTGCTCCCACTCCTCTCTTTTTTCTCTCCATGAACGACAGCAAGACCCATTCCTTCGCACGCCGCATTCCCGTCGACGACGTCGAATACGACCTGGTGGTGGCCGGCGGCGGCCCCGCGGGCACTGCCGCCGCCGTGTGCGGCGCGCGGCTCGGCCTGCGCACGCTGCTGATCGAGGCGACCGGCTGCCTGGGCGGCATGGGCACTTCGGGGCTGGTGGCGTCCTTCGGCCCGGTGGCCGATGGCGAGCGCATGCTGGTCGGCGGCTTCATGAAGGAACTGCTCGAGACCATGTGGGCCCAGAAGGCCTTCGGCCCGCATGTGGTGCCCGAGTTCTTGAATGCGCAGCTCAACCGCTGGGTGCCGTTCAAGCCCGAGCAGCTCAAGCGCATCCTCGACGACTTCGCGCTGCAGGCCGGCGTGGAGCTGCGCTTCTTCACGCGCGTGGTCGACGCCGAGCTCGACGGCCGCCGCATCGCGGGCGTGGTGCTCAGCAATGTCGAAGGGCTGCGCTACGTGAAGGCCAGGGCCTTCGTCGATGCCACCGGCGATGCCGCCCTTGCCGCGCTCGCGGGCGTCGAATGCAAGGTCGTGCTGCGCGACACCGATTCGGTCGCGCCGAGCACGCTGTGCTCGTTGATCGGCGGCATGCACTGGGACGACCCCGCCTACGGCAGCGACTGGCGCGGCATCGACGCGGTGAAGAACCGGACCAAGAACGAGCTGCTGCCGCAGGCCATCGACGACGGCCACTTCACGCAGGAAGACCGCTTCATGCCCGGCATGAACAAGATCGGCGAGCGCACCGCCACGCTCAACGCGGGGCACGTGTTCAACCTCAATCCGCTGTCGAACCGCAGCCTCTCCGACGGCATGGTGTTCGGCCGCAAGCTCGCCGTGGAATACCTCGACTTCTATCGCAAGTACGTGCCGGGCTGCGCCGACATCGAGCTGCTTACCACTGCGCCCGTGATGGGCGTGCGCGACTCGCGCCGCATCGTCGGCGAGTTCGAGCTCGGCATCGAAGACTTCCGCAACCGCCGCCAGTTCGCCGACCAGATCGCCGTCTACAACCGCCCGACCGACGTGCATCCGACCGACACCTCGAAGGCCGAGTACGAGCGCTTCATGAAGGACTTCCACGGCAAGGACAACCTCGGCCACGGCGGCTGCGTCGGCATTCCATACAGCATCCTCGTGCCGCGCGGCTCGGAGAACCTGTGGGTCGCGGGGCGCTGCCATTCGAGCGACACCAAGGTGCACGGCTCGATCCGCGCGCAGTCGGCGGCCTACATGATGGGCCAGGCCGTCGGCACCGCCGCGGCACAGTCGATCGCGACCGGGCAGCCGGCCTGCGATCTGGATACGCGGGTGCTGGTGGAGACGCTGCGCGGGGCGGGGGCGTACCTGCCGCAGCAGGCGCTGTCGGCGACGATGACGCGGGTGTAGCGAGGGCCATCGGCGTCGGTACGCCGCACGCCCGCGCCGTACGCGGGAGAATGGCGCGATGCAGCACCCCACCCCACCGGCATTCGCGCGCGTGCTGGCTGCAATGGCGTTCGTTGTCTTCGCCGCGTCAGGCAACGCCGCCGAGACCCGTCCGACTCAGCAGGCGCAGCGCGACTGCAGCGTCGGCTTCTACGGCGACTCGATCCTGTACGGCGGCTTCGGTGCCAATCTGGGCAACCGTCTTCCCGACCCGCCCGCGGCGGCCATGCGCCGGATCCGCCCCGCCTGGAAGGTGGTCGACCATTCGGTGGTGGGTGATTCGGCCCATGCACGCATGCCGACCTTCGTGCGGCAGCCGATGCCGACGCGCGTGGTGGTGCTGCAGTACGGCGTCAACGACGCCGGTCAGAACCACGCCTACGAGCCGGCGCTGCGTGCCATGGCAAGGCACGTCAAGGCGCAACGCAGGACGCTCGTGATCACCGGCCTTTCGCAAGTGCGCGGGGACCTGGCGGAACCGCGTGGCCGCTTCGACGCCATCGCGCGCCAGGTGGCCCTCGAAGAGGGGGCGGTGTTCGCCGACTGGGGTTCCGTTCCCTTCGACGCCACGCAGATGATCGACGACGTCCACCCGGCGCAGGCCTACAGCACGAGGCTCGCGCAGCGGCTGGCGATGACGCTGGACCGGGTGGCGCCGGAGTGCAGGGTGTAGGCCGGCGCGCTCAACCATTCGGTCGCCAGGAATGCGCCTGCCTCAATGACTGACAATGAGACGCTTGCGCAACGCTGTAACCGCACTTTCAACGGTTGTCAGCACGTCCACATCGACCTCCCTACGAAGCAACAGGGCGGCACGCGCCATGCTGAACTGAGTCAATGCGATGACGTCGCAGTTCTGGGCCGTCAACCTTTGCGCAGCCCGAAGCACCGCCATGTCGTGGGCAGCAGGGTCTCCTGCATTGAGCGCCGCGAGTCCTTCGGGAACACATTCGAGCACCAACTGCTTTTCCTTTGGAAATTCCGCCGGCATGCTGCGCAGCGTCGGCTCGAAGGTCGCGATCAGTCCGATGCGGCTTCCGAGCGCGCAGGCCCGCGCCACCATGGCTTCATTGGGCTTGAGAACCGGGATGGTGTGGTGACGCATCGCGACCCGCTCGATGCATGGGCCGAAGGCGGAACAGGTGAAGAGGATCGCGTCGGCACCCGTGCCTCTCGCATAGTCCGATAGATCGAGAAAGCGATGGGTGATGGCCTCGTCCAACGCTCCTCGGCGAGCAAGGTCCGCCGACAGGGAGTCGTCCAGCAGGTTCATCCGGGTCGCGTCAGGCCACATCCGTTCGAACGCTTCATTGATCGGAATGATCGAGTGCGAGAGTGCGTGGATCAAGGCGATCCGGGGGGCTGTGGGTGATGTCGCGATGGTGACGACGCCATCGCAGGCGGAAGTGACATGCGCTTGCGTCATTCCGACCACACGCCGATATGGATGCCGTGACGCTTGACCGCCTCGGTCCGCTGCTCGACGTCGATGTCGGTCGTCGTGATTCGATTCTTTCGTCGCAAGCTCCATCGCAGAAGGCGTTCGCGCATTTCGCGCTCGACCTCCGGGGGCGGATCTGCGCCCAGGTCGTGCAATTCGTCCGGATCGTTGACCAGGTCGAACAACTGAGGGCGGAATCCCTCCCAGTCCACGTATTTCCAGCGCTGCGTTCTGACCATGGTGCCTCGGCACTCGCCCGGCGCACGGCCAAGTGTCCAGCGCGCCGCCCGGTAGGCATAGTCCGCCTCGGAGAACACGGCGTCGCGCCAAGCGATGCTGCGTCCTTCCAGCAGCGGCACGAGCGACCGTCCTTCGACACAGTGTTGATAGGTGGCAGGATCCACGCCGAAGCCGTCGAGGATCGTGGGCAGAACGTCGATGGCCTCCACCAGTTGCGCCAGCACCTTTGCGCGCGTGGCATCAGCGCCTGGCCGCGGATCGACAACGATGAGCGGCACGCGCAGTGCCGCTTCGTAGAACAGTTCCTTTTCGCCGAGCCAGTGGTCTCCCAGCATGTCACCATGGTCCGCGCACAGAACGACCATGGTGTTGCTGGATTGGCCACTGGCTTCCAGCGCCTCGAAGACCCGGCCCAGCTGGGCGTCGAGCTGCGCCACCAGGCCCATGTAGGTCGGCTTGACGTGGCCGGCAATGGCGTCGTCGGAGAAGCTTCGGCTTTCCTCATGCTGCTGGAATGCGCGCACCACGGGGTGTGCCTGCGTACGCTCGTGCTCTGCCTTGACGATGGGGCGCTGTGGCGCGTCCCTGAACATCGCGTGGTAGGGCGCCGGCGCTACATAGGGCCAGTGCGGCTTGACGTAGGACAGGTGCAGGCACCATGGCTGCCGGGCGCTGCCCTGGATGAAATCCACGGCCAGGTCGGTCAGGTAGGCGGTCTCGGAATGCTCTTCGCGCACCCGCGCCGGCAGGTGGGCATTGCGCATGAACCACCCCGAGCGCGACTGTCCATCCTCGGTCGTGACGGAGATGGCGTAGTCGCTCCAGGGATCCTTTCCCTGGTAACCGGCAGAGCGCAGAAAGTCCGCGTAGCCACTGCGCCCATCCGGCGGGCTGTGGCCGTCGAATCGCTCGATCGGCGCAAAGCCACCTTCGCGCAGCAGTGCACCGCGCTCCGACTCGACCTCGATGCCCGCCCGGTCCAGATCGGAAGAGCGTCGTGTAGGGAAAGAGTGTAGATCTCGGTGGTC
>CAMLCW010000062.1 GCA_946478645.1 uncultured Variovorax sp. | reverse complement strand
AAGACCATCGGCGCGGCCTGCGGCGAGATGCTCAACTCGGCCAACATGAGCTTCGCGTTGTGCCCGCTCTTGAGCGACGGCGCCATCGAGGCACTGCTGACCGCGGGCTCCGATGAACTCAAGGCGGTGTACCTCGAGAAGCTCGTGAGCGGCCAGTGGACCGGCACGATGAACCTCACCGAGCCGCAGGCCGGCAGCGACCTCGCGCTGGTGCGCAGCCGCGCCGAGCCGCAGCCCGACGGCAGCTACAAGGTCTTCGGCACCAAGATCTTCATCACCTACGGCGAGCACGACATGGCCGAGAACATCGTGCACCTCGTGCTCGCGCGCGTGACCGGCGCGCCCGAGGGCGTGAAGGGCATCAGCCTGTTTGTGGTGCCGAAGTTCCTGGTCAACACCGATGGCACGCTCGGCACGCGCAACGACGTGCACTGCGTGAGCATCGAGCACAAGATGGGCATCAAGGCCTCGCCCACGGCCGTGCTGCAGTACGGCGACCATGGGGGCGCGGTGGGCTACCTCGTCGGCCAGGAGAATCGCGGCCTCGAATACATGTTCATCATGATGAATTCGGCCCGCTACGCGGTGGGCATGCAGGGCATCGCGATCGCCGAGCGCGCCTACCAGCATGCGGTGGCCTACGCGAAGGAGCGCGTGCAGAGCCGCCCGGTCGACGGCTCGATGAACGCGAGCGCGCCGATCATTCACCACCCCGACGTGAAGCGCATGCTCATGACCATGCGCGCCTACACCGAGGGTTGCCGCGCGATGGCGAGCGTGGCAGCCGCCGCCTACGACGCCGCGCACCACCACCCCGACGCAGAGGCGCGCAAGCAGAACCAGGCGTTCTACGAATTCATGGTGCCGCTGGTGAAGGGCTACAGCACCGAGATGAGCCTCGAGGTGACCTCGCTCGGCGTGCAGGTGCACGGCGGCATGGGCTTCATCGAGGAGACCGGCGCGGCGCAGTACTACCGCGACGCGAAGATCCTCACCATCTACGAAGGCACCACCGCGATCCAGGCCAACGACCTCGTGGGCCGCAAGACCGCGCGCGACGGCGGCCAGAACGCCAAGGCCATCGCCGCCCAGATCGAGAAGACCGAGGCCGAACTCGCCAGCCGCGACAGCGCCGCCGCGGCGGCCGTGCACAAGCGCCTGAAGGCGGCGCGCGAGGCCTTCGTCGAGGTGGTCGACTTCGTTGCGGGCCAGACCAAGGCATCGCCCAACGCGGTGTTCGCGGGCAGCGTGCCGTACCTGATGCTGGCGGGCAACCTCGTGGCCGGATGGCAGCTCGCGCGCTCGCTGGTCATCGCCGAGGAAAACGCCTCGCGCAATGTCGACGTCGACTTCATGCAGGCCAAGATCACCACGGCGCGCTTCTATGCCGAGCACATCCTCGCCAAGGCGCCCGGCCTGCGCGACAGCATCGTCGACGGCGCCGAGAGCGTGACGGCGCTGGCGCTCGAAGCCTTCTGAAATCGGACGTCCGGACGCAGAGGTCGCAAAGGTTACGCAGAAGTCGCAGAAGAAAATCCAAAATTTGGTCTTCCTTCTGCGTCCTCTGCGAAACCTTCGCGTCCTCTGCGTCCGGCTGCCCGCTCCCGAATTCAACTTCTCCAACAGACAACAACGATCATGTCGAAACTGCCCCCCGTCCTCGCCAACCTGCCGCTGCCCATCATCGGCTCGCCGCTGTTCATCATCAGCAACCCCAAGCTCGTGATCGCGCAATGCAAGGCGGGCGTGGTCGGCTCGATGCCGGCGCTCAACGCGCGTCCCGCGGCGCAGCTCGAAGACTGGCTGGCCGAGATCACCGAGGAACTCGCGGCCTACAACAAGGCCAACCCCGACAAGCCGGCCGCGCCGTTCGCCATCAACCAGATCGTGCACAAGAGCAATGACCGGCTCGAGCACGACATGGAGATGGTCGTGAAGTACAAGGTGCCGATCGTCATCACCTCGCTCGGCGCGCGCACCGACGTGAACGATGCGGTGCACAGCTACGGCGGCGTCACGCTGCACGACATCATCAACAACAAGTTCGCGCAGAAGGCGATCGAGAAGGGCGCCGACGGCATCATCGCCGTGGCGGCCGGCGCCGGCGGCCATGCGGGCGTGAAGAGCCCGTTCGCGCTGGTGCAGGAGATCCGCCAGTGGTTCGACGGCCCCATCGCGCTGTCGGGCTCGATCGCCACCGGCGGCGCGGTGCTCGCGGCGCAGGCCATGGGCGCCGACTTCGCCTACATCGGCACCGCCTTCATCGCCACCGAGGAAGCGCGCGCGAGCGACGAGTACAAGCAGGCCATCGTTGACGGCACCTCGGACGACATCGTCTATTCGAACCTCTTCACCGGCGTGCACGGCAACTACCTGGCGCCGAGCATCGTGAAGGCCGGCATGGACCCGGCCAACCTGCCCGAAGGCGACGTGAAGACCATGAACTTCGGCGGCGGCGAGGGCAGCAAGGCCAAGGCCTGGAAGGACATCTGGGGCTCGGGCCAGGGCATCGGCGCGGTCACCGAGGTGTCGAGCGCCGCTGCCTACGTCGAGAAGCTCAAGCGCGAATACCAGCAGGCAAGGCAGCGGCTCGCGCTTTGAGCCTGCGTTCCGATGCGGCGGCCAGCACCGCCGCGGCGCTCGCCGTGCGCGGGCGCATGCCGCTGCTCGACATCGCCAAGGGCATTGCCTGCGCGGTGATCGTCGGCCACCACCTGTCGCGCTACGGCGTGATGCCCGAGGGCGCGCTGGCCGCCGCGCCGGCGTTCTTCGGCTGGCTGGCCGACGAGGGGCGGCTCGCGGTGCAGGTGTTCCTCGTGATCGCGGGTTTCCTCGCGGCGGCCAGCCTCGCGCCTGACGGCGTGCTGCGCGCCGACCGCTCGCCGGCTGCGCGCATCTGGCAGCGCTATGGGCGCCTGGTGATGCCCTACCTGGCCGCGCTCACCGCCTGCGTGCTCGTGGCGGCGCTGGTGCGCCCCTTGCTCGGCGACGAGGACGTGCCGGGCGCGCCGAGTTTCGGGCAACTGCTCGCGCACGGATTGCTGCTGCAGGACCTGCTCGACTACGACGCGCTCTCGACCGGCGTCTGGTACGTGGCCATCGACTTCCAGCTGTTCGTGCTGGCGCTCGCGCTGTTGCACCTTCCAGCGGCATGGCGGCGCGCGCCTGCGAACGCGCCGCTGTCGCGGCGCGAACGCCGGGCGCCGGTGGTGCTGGTGCTCGCCGCGGCCGTGGCCTCGCTCGCGCTCTTCAACCGCCAGGCCGACCTCGACGACACCGCCTTCTACTTCTTCGGCGCCTATGGCATCGGCATGCTGGTCTTCTGGATCGGCCGCGCCACGCGCGCCAGCACCTGGCAGGGCGCCGTGGCGCTGCTGGTGCTGACCGGCGCCGCCGCGCTCGCGATCGACTGGCGCAGCCGGATCGCGCTGGCGCTCGCGAGCGCGCTGCTGATCGCCATTGCGCAGCGCCGCGGCTGGCTCGAACTCGCCGGGCGGCCGGGCTTCGCGATGCCGTTGCAGCGGCTGGGCCGGATCTCGTACTCGTTGTTCCTGATCCACTTTCCGGTGCTGCTGGCGACCAACGCTCTGGTGGCGAGGATGGAACCGCACCCGGGCTGGATCGATGCGCTCGGCCTGGCCACGACCTTCGCGCTCTCGGTGGCCGCTGCGCACCTGCTGTACCGCAAGGTGGAGGCGCGCCCGGCCTCATGGCGGGCCGTGGCCGCATTGTTCACTGCGCTGCTCGTGAGCGGCGTGCTGGTGTCCGCCTGAGCGCCCGACGGCTGCGGCGGCCGGCTTGACGCGGGCGGCCGGCGCCGCGATACTTAACCTCATGGTTCACTCAGAAGATCAGGCGACGCTCGATGCGGTGTTCGCCGCGCTGTCCGACCCGACGCGGCGCGCCGTGCTCGAGACCCTGGGCGAGCGCAGCCTCAGCGTGACCGAGCTCGCCGAGCCGCATGGCATGTCGCTGACCGGCTTCATGAAGCACCTTCGCGTGCTCGAAGGCGCCGGCCTCATCTCGCGCACGAAGGCGGGCCGGATCGTGCGCTGCGAGCTGTCGCCGCAGCCCATGCAGGAGGCCGCCATGTGGTTGTCGCGCTACGAGAAATTCTGGACCGGGCGCCTCGATGCACTGGCGCGCTTTCTCTACCAGCAAGAGGAGACCGAATGGAAAAACCTGCCGCCCCCACCCCCGCCACCGGGAGCGAGCGCCCCTCGCTCACGCTCCGCCGCCACTACCCCGTCGCCTGCGAAAAAGTCTGGCGCGCGTGGACCGAGCCGCAAGCGCTGAAGGCCTGGTTCGGGCCCGAGGAAATCATCGAGGTTCCCGTGGCCGAGGTCGACCTGCGCGTCGGCGGCCAGTTCCGCGTGCGCATGCATGCGGCCGACGGCGAGACGCACGAGGTGAGCGGCACCTACCTGGAGGTGGTGCCGAACCGCAAGCTGGTGTTCAGCTGGGCCTGGCGCAGCACGCCCGAGCGCGCGTCGCGCGTGACGGTGCGTATCGAGCCCGACGGCGCGGGTTGCGAACTGGTGCTGCTGCACGAGCAGTTCTTCGACGAGGCCGCGCGCGACGGCCACAGCCACGGCTGGAGCGGTGCGCTCGTCAAGCTCGAGAGATGGGTGGCCGGGGAATGAGCGCCCCGCCCCGGGCCACGCTGCGCGAATGGGCGGGCCTGGCCGTGATCGCGCTGCCGTGCATGCTCTATTCGATGGATCTCACGGTGCTGAACCTCGCGATCCCCGCGATCACGCAGGAACTCAAGCCCACCGCCGCGCAGTTGCTCTGGATCGTCGACATCTACGGCTTCTTCGTGGCGGGCCTGCTCGTCACCATGGGCACGCTGGGCGACCGCATCGGCCGCAGGCGGCTGCTGCTGATCGGCGCGGCGGCGTTCGGCATCGCGTCGGTGCTGGCGGCTTTCTCCACCAGCGCCAACATGCTCATCGCCACGCGCGCGCTGCTCGGCGTGGCGGGCGCGACGCTCGCGCCGTCCACGCTCTCGCTGATCCGCAACATGTTCCTCGACCCGGCGCAGCGCACGGTGGCCATCGGCGTGTGGATCTCGAGTTATTCGGCCGGCGCCGTGATCGGGCCGGTGCTCGGCGGCGTGCTGCTGCAGTTCTACCCGTGGGGCTCGGTGTTCCTCATCGGCGTGCCGGTGATGGTGCTGCTGCTGGTGCTCGGCCCGGTGCTGCTGCCCGAGTACCGCGATCCCGGTGCGGGGCGGCTCGACCTGGCCAGCGCCGCGCTGTCGCTCGCCGCGGTGCTGGCGGCCATCTACGGCATCAAGCAGACCGCGGAGCACGGGCCCGATGCGGTGTCGCTTTCGGCGATCGCTGCGGGCGTGCTGCTCGGTTGGGTGTTCGCGCGCAGGCAGAAGCGGCTCGACAACCCGATGATCGACCTGCAGCTGTTCCGCCTGCCGGCGTTCGCGGTCTCGCTCGCGGCCTACATGCTGGCCTGCTTCGTGATGTTCGGGCTGTTTCTCTACAACGCCCAGTACCTGCAGTTGGTGTTGGGCCTGCCGCCTCTGGAGGCGGGCCTCTGGAGCGTGCCGGGCGCGGCGGCCTTCATCGTGGGCTCGATGCTCGTGTCGGCGCTCGTGCAGCGCATGCGCCCGGCCTACGTCATGGGCGGCGGGCTGGCGGTCGCGGCGCTGGGCTTCGCGATGCTGGTGGTGTTGCCGGCGCAGGGCGGCCTGGCCTGGCTGGTGGCGAGTGCCGTGGTTTCCTCGCTCGGGCTTGCGCCGGTGTTCACGCTGGCCACCGACCTGGTCGTGGGCAGCGCGCCGCCCGAGCGCGCGGGCGTGGCCTCGGCCATCTCGGAGACCAGCTCCGAATTCGGTGGCGCACTCGGCATCGCCATCCTCGGCAGCATCGGCGCGGCCATCTACCGCGGCAGCATGGCCGATGTGGTGCCCCCGGGCCTCGCGGGCGCGGCCGAAGTCGAGGCCGCGCGCAGCACGCTCGGCGGGGCAGTGGCGCTCGCGGGCCAGCTCGGCGGCAGCGCGGGCGCCGAACTGCTGGATGCGGGACGCGCCGCCTTGCTGCACGGGCTGCGCCTCACGGCCGGCATCTGCGCCGCCGTGCTGCTGGTGGTGGCAGGGCTGGTGGCATTCAGGCTGCGCGGCGCGGGCCCGGCGAGCGAGGCATCCTCGTCGGCCACCCCGGGCGCCGCCGCATTGCCGGAGCGCTGAGCACGCCCCATACTGGGCTTCCACGACGCAAATACGGCCGGAGACCCACCATGAGCAACGAACTGCGCAAGAAGCTGCACGACCTGGCGGAACTCGCCGAGAACACGACCGATCCGCAGACCAAGGCCATCGTCGAGGCCATCCGGCTCCAGACGGCCATATTGAACGAGCGGCTGTTCGCCATCGAGCTGCAGGTGGGTGCGTTGTCCCGGCGCTTCGAGGACACGCCAGGCTGAACGCGCTTTGTGGGGATAATCGTTCCCCATGAGCGGCAATACTTTCGGAACACTCTTCGCGGTCACCAATTTCGGCGAGTCGCACGGCCCGGCCATCGGCTGCGTGATCGACGGCTGCCCGCCGGGCATGGCGCTCAGCGAGGCCGACATCCAGGGTGACCTCGACCGCCGCCGCCCCGGCACCAGCCGCCACGTCACGCAGCGCAACGAGCCCGACGCGGTGCAGATCCTGTCGGGCGTCTACGAAGGCAAGACCACCGGCACGCCGATCGCGCTGCTGATCCAGAACACCGACCAGCGCAGCAAGGACTACGGCCAGATCGCGCAGCAGTTCCGTCCCGGCCACGCCGACTACAGCTACTGGAAGAAATACGGCGTCCGCGATCCGCGCGGCGGCGGGCGTTCGTCGGCGCGGCTCACCGCGCCCATGGTCGCGGCCGGCGCGGTCGCCAAGAAGTGGCTGGCCGAGCGGCACGGCATTGCCTTTCGCGGCTGCATGACCCAGATCGGCGAGATCGAGATTCCGTTCGAGAACTGGGACCACGTGCCGAACAACCCGTTCTTCGCGCCCATCGCCGACGTCAGCGAACTCGAGGCCTACATGGACCGCCTGCGCAAGGCCGGCGACTCGTGCGGCGCGCGGCTGCGCGTCACGGCCACGGGGGTGCCGGCGGGGCTGGGCGAGCCGCTCTTCGACAAGCTCGACGCCGAGATCGCCTACGCGATGATGGGCATCAACGCGGTCAAGGCGGTGGAGATCGGCGCCGGCTTCGACAGCGTCACGCAGCGCGGCACCACGCACGGCGATTCGATCACGCCGACCGGCTTCGCCAGCAACAACGCGGGCGGCATCCTCGGCGGCATCAGCTCGGGGCAGGACCTCGAAGTCACTATCGCGATCAAGCCCACGAGCTCGATCATCAGCCCGCGCCAGTCGATCGACATCCACAACAATCCGGTCGAGGTGGTCACCAAGGGCCGCCACGATCCCTGCGTGGGCATCCGCGCCACGCCGATCGCCGAGGCGATGCTCGCGCTGGTGGTGATCGAGCATGTGCTGCGCCACCGCGCGCAGTGCGGCGACCTGCAGCAGGCGCAGGCCGATGCCGCCGAAGCCGCCGCAGCGGCCTCGCCCAAGGCGTCCTTCCTCTAGTGTCCAAGCCGGCATCAGTGGCCGCCGGGCGCGGCCACCTGCTGGCGTTCGCTGGCCTGTCGGCCAGCTATTTCGCGCACATCGGATTCTTCAATCCGTACCTGCCGCTGTGGCTGCAGGACCTTGGGCTGCCGATCTTCACGATCAGCCTGCTGGCGTCGGTGCAGTCGATCACGCGCGTGTTCGCGCCTTATGCCTGGGGCGCGCTCAGCGACCACACCGGCCACCGCGTGATGCTGCTGCGCTTCAGCGCGGCGGTGGCGCTCGCCAGCTCCTTCGGCCTCTGGTGGAACGGCGGCGCGTGGTGGCTGGCGCTGGTGCTGCTGGTGATGTTCACCCACACCAGTTCGATGATGTCGCTCACCGAGGCCGCGATGGCGCAGCTGGTGGCGGGCGACTGGGGGCGCTACGGCCGCATCCGCCTGTGCGGCTCGGCGGGCTTCCTGGTGACGGTGTTCGTCGCGGGCGAGTGGTTCGAACGCTTCGGCATGAAGCACTTCCCGGCCTGGGCCGCGGGCACGCTGGCCGTGGTGCTGCTTGCGACGCTGAAGCTGCCCGACGTGCGCGAGCCCGTGGCCGCCCACGATGCGCCCAAGGAGCCGATCGGGCCGGTGCTGCGCGTGCCCGCGGTGCGCTGGTTCTTCGCATCGCTGTTCTTCCAGGTGATGTCGCACTTCTCGGTGTATGCGTTCCTCTCGCTCTACCTCGATTCGCTCGGCTACGGCAAGGGCACCATCGGCCTGCTCTGGGCACTGTCGGTGGTGGCCGAGATCGTCTGGTTCTATTTGCAGGGCCGCCTGATCGGCCTGCTGCCGATGCCGCGCTGGATGCTCGTGTGCGGCATCGCGGCGGTCGCGCGGCTGGGGCTCACCGCGGGGCTTGGCGGATCGATCGCCGCGCTGGTGGTGGCGCAGTGGCTGCATGCGCTGAGCTTCGCGGCGCACCACACCACCTGCATCGCGATCGTCTCGCGCCGCTTTCCGGGGCGTCTGCGCGGACGCGGGCAGGCGCTCTTCACGGTGATCGGCTACGGCTTCGGCGGGGTGCTCGGCGTGCTGCTGGGCGGCGCGGTGGCGCAGGAATTCGGCTATCGCGCGATGTTCACGGCCGCGGCCCTGCTGGCGGTGGCCGGCAGCCTCTGCGCCTGGCGGGTGATGAGGCTGGAGCAGGGCGTGGCGCCGCCCGCGTGATTTCGCGGTGCCGGCGCTGCTCGCGCAGGCTCTTTTTTCTCTCTCTTGCGACGGAGACACATTCCATGGACGAGGACACGCCCACCTCGAGCGGGCAGATCTATTGGCTCGGCGAGCCCGAGCGCGCCGAGCTTGCGAAGAAGGCCGAGGCCGGCGATGCGGAGGCGGCCTTCCGCCTCGTGCAGTACTACACCTTCACGCACAGCGACCCTGATCGACGCGGGCATTGGCTGCTGGCCGCGGCGCGGCTCGGGCACCGCCCGGCGCAGTACAACTTGGCTGTGGACCTCTGCTGGGGTGGCAAGGACCTGGCCCAGGCCGCGCATTGGGCGGCCGAAGCCGGCAGGAACGGCGACGCGGAGGCTGCCCGGCTGCTGCAGCGAATCGAAGCCCTGCGCACCGGGGCGCCGAAGCAGTCGGGCACGAACAGCAATTGACGGACGGCATACGCGGGAACGCCGCGTTACGCCCGCGGCCGTAACGCCACCCGGTAACGCGCGGGAACCCCGCTGAAGCCTGCGGGGCAGACGGCGTCTCCGAAGGCGCCAGGACCGGGCGTTTTGCAAACCAAATGGCTCATTTAGGGCAGTCGAGCCCGCGCTGGGGACTTCGGCATGCATGTTGCGCTGTTCATGGCGACATTCCATGGACAACAGAGGGGGGAGAGAAAAAACATGAACGACACCGCGCGCCATTTCCTGGACTGCTATGCCCTGGGCATTGAGCCCGGCGGCGGCTGGCTGTTCCCGAAGGCGCTGCAGCAGGCGCGGCTGGACTACACCCCCGCAAGCCTGGAGCGCGTGAACCTGCTGCTCGAAGAGATCAAGGCCAGGCTGGCTCCCCGCCGCGAGCCGTTCCTGGAGCGGCCGGGCGGCCACAATTTCTGCGCGCTGCTCGCGTTCTACCTCGTCGCCTACATCGCGCGGCAGACCGGGGCGCGGATCGCCTGGCACGACGACAACCCCAACACGGTGTACCCCGTGCAGCAGGCGCCCGGCGCGCGCGCGCCTGCGACGCGGGACGCGGCCTTGCCCACCGTGGCCATCGCCGAGGATGCCGGCGTCGCGCTGCTTCCGTTCGGCTGGATCGAGGCCAGGCTGTTCGGCGCGGCTCCGGCGCCCACCTGCGCCGACTACGTGGCCGACTGCGCGGCGCAGCTCGACCATGCGGGCCCCATCGCCTGGGTCACGGCCGCGCGCTGCCTCGGCATGCTGGCGTCCTATGCGATGTACACCGTCTCGGAAGGCGGACACCTGATGCCGACGGTGCTCCAGCCGGGCTTCGACGGCGCGCGTCCGCATTTCGAGGCGATCACCGCCGGCATCGACGACGGCGCGCCGGTGCCGGGCAGCGCCGCGTTCGCCGATACGGGCGAAGGCGCGCGCGTCGCCGCCCTGGCGCGCGAGGCCCGCGTCACGCTGCCGGATGGCCGCGACAGCGAGGCCATCGTGATCGAACTGCGCTGCCACGGCGCCGCGCCGCTCGCGGTGACGGTCGCATTCCCGTTTCGCGCCGCGAGCGACCCGCGCGGCTTTGCCATCTTCGGCGCGCAGATCCTCGAGGGCGCGATCGCCGACAGCGCGCAGGCGCTGTTCGGGCAGGCGACCGATGCCGGCGTGCGGGAGTTCGAGTGGCCCGCGGGGTCGTGGGCGCAGTACCGGGCCGCGGACGACGAGGTGCAGGCGGGCGAGGGCGCATCCACGGACCGCGGCCTGCTGGAGCCTGCTTGATTTGAGTTCCATATTTTGCATTTATGATGCAAAAAACTGGAACTCAGATGCAAAGCAGCCAATCTCCCCGCCTCGCCTTCCTCACGATCGGGCAAGCCCCACGCCACGACATGTCGGGCGCCATCGAACGCGCGCTGCCGGCGCATGTCGAGGTGCAGCATGCCGGCGTGCTCGACGGGCTCGACCGCGATGCCGTCGAACGGCAGTTTGCGCCGGCTGCCGGCCGGCCCTGGCTCATCAGCCGCCTGGCCGATGGCGGCACCGTCACGCTCTGCGCGCAGGCCATCGGCGAGCGCCTGCAGACATGCGTGACGCGCCTCGAGGACGACGGCGTGGACGTGATCGTCCTGCTGTGCACCGGCGAATTTCCGGGGCTGCGCACCCGCGGGGCGTGGCTGATCGAGCCCGATGCGGTGGTGTGCGGCACGGTGGCCAGCCTGCTGCGCGGCGCTCAAGCCGGCGTGATGGTGCCGCTCGCGCCGCAGGTCGAGGAGGCGCGTGCCAAATGGGGGGTGCTGCCCACGCCACCGCTCTTTGCGGCCGCTTCGCCCTATGCGGACGACACGCGCGAGCTCGTCGATGCCGCGCACGCCCTGCAGCGCCAGGGTGCACAGGCGCTGGTGCTCGACTGCATGGGCTATGCCCCGCGCCATGCGCAGGCGCTGCGCGATGCCGGCATCCGAATGCCGGTGCTGGTGTCCGGCACCGTGCTGGCCGGCGCGCTCGGCGCCTTCCTCTGAGGCTCAGGCGCGGCGCGCGCCCGCGGCCGCCGTGCCCTCGGGCGTGAACTCGAGCCAGTAGGCGTCGCCGATCCGCTTGCCGACGGTCATCGCGGCGTCGCGCACGCGGCGGCCGAAGCGCTCCGCGAGCGCATCGGTGAGGTCCTGCGCAGGCAAGCCGATGCCGATGCCGTACACCCGCCGGCTTCCGGCGTCGACCACGGCCGCCGAGATGCCCGCGACGTTCGGCACGAATTCACCGCGCGACAGCGCCCAGCCCTGCGCCCGCGTCTGCGCCAGCCGGGTCAGCAGGTCCTTGCGGGTGCGCGGCACGTCGCCGCGGCGCAGGTCGAGGCGGCTTCCCACCAACTGCATGGCCTCGTCGTCGGACAGGCGCGCGAGGATCGCGCGCCCCATGGAGCTGGCATAGGCCGGCGCACGCGTGCCCACGGGCGTGTAGACCTGCAGCGCGCCGCCGGTGCCGGTGCGCATCTGCACCACCAGCGAATCGGCGCCGTCCAGCACATTGATGTAGCCGGTGTAGCCGGTTTCGCCCACCAGCGCATCGAGCTCGTCCTCGAGCATGGACGATGCATTGCGCGAGGCGCGGAAGTGGTAGGAGGCCTCCATGATCAGCCCGCCCGGGCGGTAGGCGCGCGTGGCCGGATCGCGCTCGAGGAAGCCGTACTCGGCCATCATGCTCAGCGTGCGCGACACCGAGCTCTTGGGCAGGTCCAGCTCTGTCGCGACGTCGGTCACCGTGATGTCGCGCCGCAGCCGCGCCATCAGCTTGAGTACGTCCATGGCGTTGGCGAGTGTGCTCATCGTTCCGGTCTTTTTCTCGTTTCGATCATAAACCGCGCAGGACGCATGGCCCGCCGGGCTTGACGGCGGTTTGGGGCGAGAGTACCATTTTGTTGGACTTGGTTCGATAATATGGAACTACCCGAAGTTCCCTCGAAGGAGACAACCGCATGAACACCGACGCCCCGGCAGCCGCAGGCCATCCGCGCGCCCTGGCCCCCGGCAACCTGATCCTTACCGTGGTGCTCAGCGTGTTCGGTGCCATCGTGGGCATCCAGCTGCTGGCCAGCCTCGGCATCACGCCGAGCACCTCGCTCATCGGCGCGCTCGCGGCCATGAGCCTGGCGCGCATTCCGCTGCGCATGTTTCAGGGCTTCCGCTCGGTCCATGCGCAGAACCTCGCGCAGACCAGCATCTCGTCGGCCACCTTCGGCGCGGCCAACAGCCTGTTCCTGCCGATCGGCATCCCGTTCCTGTTCGGCCTGCCGGAAATGGTCGTTCCGATGCTGGTCGGCGTGTCGCTGGCGATGCTGCTCGATGCATGGCTGCTCTACCGCATGTTCGACACGCCGGCCTTCCCGGCGCGCAATCCCTGGCCGCTCGGCATTGCCGCGGCCGAGGCCATCAAGGCGGGCGACAGCGGCGGCAAGCAGGCGCGGCTCCTGGTGGGCGGACTGGTCACGGGCGCGGCGGGCGCTGCGTTCTCGCTGCCGATGTCGGCGTTCGGTGTGGCGCTGATCGGGGGACTGGGTGCGATGAGCGCCTTCGGCATCGGGCTGCTGCTGCGCGGCTATTCGATGCCCCTGTTCGGCGTGGACATCGCCAAGCTGTACATCCCGCACGGCATGATGATCGGCGCCGGCCTGGTGGCCTTGCTGCAGGTGGCGCGCGTGGTGCTCAAGCGCGACGACGACAAGGCGCAGGCCGTGGCGGCCGCGCAGGCATCCCCCGACGACGGCGCCCGGCGCCTGGCGCGCTCGCTGCGCCTGGGCACCGCGGGCTACCTCGCGATCACGCTGCTGCTGACCGTGGGCACCGGCCTCTACACGGGCATGTCGTTCGGCATGCTGGTGGCCTTCGTGGTGTACGGCACCTTCGCGGCCTTCGTGCACGAACTGATCGTGGGCATCGCCGCCATGCACTCGGGCTGGTTTCCGGCGTTCGCTGTGGCTCTGATCACCTTGCTGGTCGGCATCCTGATCGGCTTTCCGCCCGATGCGCTGGTGGTGCTCGCGGGCTTCTCGGCGGCCACCGGGCCGGCCTTTGCCGACATGGGCTACGACCTCAAGGCCGGGCACCTGCTGCGCGGCGAGGGTGCCGACCCGGCCTTCGAGATGGAAGGCCGGCGCCAGCAGATGATCGCCGGGATGATCGGCTTCGGCGTGGCCATCGTGGTCGTGCTCTTCTCCTACCGGATCTTCTTCGCCAACGGCCAGACCGCGCCGATCAATGCGGCCTACATCGCCGCGATCAAGGCCGGCATCTCGACCCAAACCGCGCTCAGCCTGGCGCTGTGGGCCATTCCGGGCGCGTTGCTGCAGGTCGTGGGGGGCGCGCGCCAGCAGCTTGGCGTGCTGTTCGCCACCGGCCTGCTGATCGCCTATCCGCCCGCGGGCTGGATGGTGGCCGCGGGCATCGCCTGCCGCCTGATCGTCACGCGCTTTGCCGGTGCGGGCGTGCGCGACCGCATGGAAGTGTTCGCGGGCGGCGTGATCGCCGGCGACGCGCTCTATTCCTTCTTCTCGGGCGCCACCAAGGCCATGCGCAAGTAGGCGCGCCCATCACCCCCACCCCAACGGAGAACCAGACATGAAACGCAAGCTGACGACAACCGACGTGCAGGCCGCCGTGCTCGGAGGCGCGATCCTCGGCGGCGGCGGGGGCGGCTTCATCGCAAGCGGCGAGCGCGCCGCGCGCCTCGCGCTCGAGGTGGGCACGCCCGAGTTGTGGAGCGTCGACGAGTTCGACCCGCAGGGCCTGTCCGTCACCGTGGCGCTGGTCGGGGCGCCCGCCGCGCCGCATCCGTTCGTGCAGCCGCGCCACCTCATGCGCACGCTCGAACTGCTGCAGCGCGAGCTGCCCGAAGGCCGCCGCCTCGTGGCCATGCACACCAACGAGAACGGCGCCGAGACCACCGTCAACGGCTGGTTCCATTCGGCCTTGTGTGGCCTGCCCGTGATCGACCTCGCATGCAACGGCCGTGCGCATCCGTCGAGCCTGATGGGCGCGCTGGGGCTGCACCTCGAAGCGGACTACGTCTCGATCCAGGGCTATGCAGGCGGGGCACCCGAGCGCTACATCGAAGGCGTGGCCCGCGGCCGGCTCGACGCCACCTCGGCGGTGGTGCGGCGCGCTTCGATCGACGCCGGCGGCATGGTGGCGGTGGCGCGCAATCCGGTCACGGTCGAGTATGCGCAGCGCCACGGTGCGCCGGGCGCGATCGGCTTCGCCATCGCCCTGGGCCATGCCTATCTCGAAGGCGGCCTGGCCGGCGCTGCGCGCCACCTGCAAGGGCGCATCGCCGCCACCGGCACGGTGCGCCGCTACCGCTGCGAGCAGCGCGAAGGGCTGGACGTCGGCGTGGTGGAGCTCGACGACGACGCCCGCACCACGATGCATTTCGTCAACGAGTACATGGTGCTCGAGCAGGAAGGCCGCCCGGTCGCGCGCTTTCCGGACCTCGTCATGAGCTTCGGTGCCGACGACCGGCCGCTGGTGTCGGCCCATGTGCGCGAGGGCGAATCGATCCGCGTGCTGCATGTGCCGGCCTCGCGGCTGCTGCTGTCGCGCACCATGTTCATGCCCGAGCTCTACGTGCCGCTCGAGCAGGCCATCGGCCAGAAGTTCGCGCCGCAGCCGGCGGACGCCGCCCATGCCTGAGTTTGCCGCGCTCGACACGCGCCGCCTGCAGGACTTTTGCGACCGGCGCTGGGACGAGCAACTGCTGCCGCTGCTGTCGGCCTACATCCGCGTGCCGGCCAAGAGCCCTGCCTTCGACGCCGACTGGGAAGCCCGCGGACTGCTCGACCAGGTGGTGGCGGAGGCGGCGGCCTGGGCCCGGTCGCAGGCGCTGCCCGGCCTGCACGTCGAAGTCCTGCGCAGCGCCGGGCGCACGCCGCTGATCTACTTCGAACTGCCGCCGCGCGGCTGCGCGGGCGACGAGGCGGTGCTCTTCTACGGCCATCTCGACAAGCAGCCCGAGTTCGAAGGCTGGCGCCCCGGCCTGGGGCCGTGGGAGCCGGTCTACGACGGCACGCGCCTCTACGGCCGCGGCGGCGCCGACGACGGCTATGCGTTCTACGCCGCGATCACCGCGCTGCAGGCGCTGCATGCGCAGGACGCGCCGCATCCGCGCTGCGTCGGCGTGATCGAGACCTGCGAGGAATCGGGCAGCCACGACCTGCCGCACTACCTGGAGGCGCTGCGCCCGCGCATGGGCCCGGTCGGCCTGGTGGTGTGCCTGGACTCCGGCGCCGGCGACTACGAGCGGCTGTGGCTGGTCAGTTCGCTGCGCGGCTACTGCGGCGGCCGGCTCGAGGTCCAGGTGCTCGACGAGGGCGCGCATTCGGGCGATGCCGGCGGCATCGTGCCGTCGAGCTTTCGCGTGCTGCGCCATGTGCTCGACCGGCTCGAAGACAGCGGCAGCGGGCGCCTGCTGCCCGCGTCGCTGCATTGCGAGGTGCCGCCGGACCGTCTGGCCGAGACGCGCGAGGCGGCGCGCGTGCTCGGCGAGCAGGCCTGGAAACGCTTCCGCTGGCATTGCGGCGAAGACGGCCAGCCGGTGCTGCCGGTCACGCGCGACCCGGAGCAGGCGCTGTTGAACCGCGCCTGGCGCCCCAGCCTGGCCGTCACCGGTGCCGAGGGGTTGCCGCCGCTGCAGGCCGCTGGCAACGTGCTGCGGCCGCGCACGGCGTTCAAGCTGTCGCTGCGCCTGCCGCCGCTGGTCGACAGCGCCGCCGCGCTGGCCGAGGTGCAGCGCGTGCTCGAAGACGCGCCGCCCTACGGTGCCGCGGTGCGCTTCGTGCCCGACCGCGGGCATGCCGTCGGCTGGAATGCGCCGGCCTATGCGCCGTGGCTGCGCGACGCGCTCGACGACGCGAGCCGCGCCTGCTTCGGCGGCGAGGGTTTCGCGAGCATCGGGCAGGGCGGCACCATCCCGTTGATGGGCTTGCTTGCCAGCTGGTGGCCGGCGGCCCAGTTCATGGCCTGCGGTGTGTTGGGCCCGCATTCCAATGCGCATGGGCCGAACGAGTTCCTGCATGTGCCGTACGCGAAGCGCCTCACGGCGTGCCTGGCGATGACGCTGGTTGCGCAGGCCCGGGCGCAGACATAGGCCGCTAAATGAGGTTGCGCATCGCCTGTGCCGTCTCGCGCAGCACCGGCAGCACGCGCGCCACGGCGTCTTCCGAGCTTTCGTGGCCCATCGGCATCGTGATGTTGAGCGCGCCCACCAGCGTGCCGTGCCGGTCGCGCAGCGGCACCGCGATGCCGCGCGAGTTGAGGTCGAGCTGCTGCTCCGACAGCGCCCAGCCCTGGGCACGGATGCGCGCGAGCTCGAGCTTCATGCGCTCCATGCTCGCGATGGTGTACGACGTGAACACCGTGAGCCGGTGGCTTGCGAGCCATTCGTCGAGCTCGGCGTCGCTGCGCAGCGCCAGCATCAGCATGCCCGAGGCCGTGACCTGCGCCGGCACGCGCGCGCCAAGCACGTAGCCGGTGCTCATGCTGCGGTTGGGCCCGTTGCGCGCGATGTAGACCACTTCGTCGCCGTCCATCACGCTGAGGTAGGCGATCTCGTGCGTGCCGGCCGCGACCCGCTGCAAAAAGGGCTGCACCACGCGCGGCAGCCGCGCCGACTCGAGGTACGACTGGCCGAGCCGCAGCACGCGCGGCGTGAGCCAGAACAGCTTGCCGTCGCTCGCGACGTAGCCCATGTGCTGCAAGGTCAGCAGGTAGCGCCGGGCCGCGGTACGCGTCATGCCCGTGCGCTCGCCGGCCTGGCTCGCGGTCAGGCGCGGATGGGCGTCGTCGAAGGCCTCGATGATGCTCACGCCGCGCTCGAGCCCGGCGATCCAGTCGCGCTTGTCGAGGCCGGCGGGCGGCGCGGCACCGTCGTCGTTGGGGCGGGTACTCATCGCGGGGAGTTTGCCTCGCATGTCATCGCTGGAGCCTGCATCCTGCTTAGGTGAAAACCCCTGAATTGAACGATCATCGATCACTGCAAATCGACAATCGTACATTTTGAATGGTCCGGTCCTGCACACGTGGGCCGATAGGGCTATAAACCTCTCGATCCGCTCTCCCAAAGGGCGATTGACGAACGAAAGCATGCCCATGAGCCCCTCCATCAACGGCGCGACCCAGGCCTACCTGATCCCGGGCGATCCGGTGCGCAACGTGCGGCTGCCGCGCATGTTCAACGCAGCCTTCGAGCGCTTCGGCATCGACGCGGTGATGCTGCCGGTGCAGGTGCCGCTGCGCGACTTCGCGGTGTTCTTCAAGTCGGCCTTCCTCGCGCGCAACGTGCTGGGCATGGTGCTCGCGCCGCCGCACAAGCCGCTGGCGGTCGACCTGCTCGACGGCTGCGGCCTGTTCGGCCGGGTGGCGGGGTCGGTGAACGTGGTGCGCCGCATCGAGAACAACGAACTCGAAGGCGACCTGTTCGACGGCGAGGGCCTGCTCGGCGCGCTCGACCACTTCAACATCCCGTTCCGCGGCAAGCGCGTGCTGATCCTCGGCGCGGGCGTGAGCGCGGCGGCCATCGGCGTGGCGCTGGCGGAGGGCGGCACGGTCGATGGTGCCGAGCACATCGCCTTTCACGACACCACGGCCGGCAAGGCCGCCGGCGTGGCGGCCAAGCTCGATGCGTTCTTCGATGCGCGCGTGACGGTGGTCGACAGCAATGCGCCCGACGGCTACGACCTCGTGGTCAACGCCACGCCGCTCGGCCTGGTCGAAGGCGATGCGCTGCCGGTGGACGTGTCGCGCATGGAGCCGCATGCGGCGCTGTTCGACATTTTGTTGCGCAACCAGCCCACGCCGCTGGTGCAGGCGGCGCGCGCACGCGGGCTCAACGCGCAGGCCGGCTTCGAGATGCTGATCCAGCAGATGCCGCATTACTTTCGCTACTTCGGCCACCTCGATGCGGCCGAGGCGATGCAGGCCGACGCCAATTTCCTGCGCGAGATCATCTATCCGCCCGCGATGCACGGCGAGATCGCCAACCCGCTGCGCTACCACTCGGCCAGCGTCGCCTGAGCCCGCGCCCTTCGCTTCCAACCACCACGATTCCCGATGATTTCCGGCAAGACCACGCTCCTCGCCCACCTGGGCTTTCCCAC
>CAMLCW010000061.1 GCA_946478645.1 uncultured Variovorax sp. | reverse complement strand
ACGTCAATGGCGGCGCCTACATGCGCTGAGCCGCACGCACTTCTTCAAGGATCGACTTCATCATGAGCAAACTCTTCGGCAGCGTGCGCCAGGTCGGCTACGTCGTCACCGACATCGAGCGGGCCATGGCCCATTGGTCGGGCACGCTGGGGGTGGGCCCGTGGTTCTACAAGGAAGACGTCGGCACGACCGAATTCAACTACTACGGCCGGCCTTCGCGGCTGCCGAGGCTCTCGATCGCGCTGGCCAATTCCGGCGACCTGCAGATCGAACTGATCCAGCAGCGCGACGATGCGCCGTCGCTTTATCTCGACTCGCTGCGGCGCAGCGGCGAAGGTGCGCAGCACCTGGCCTGGTGGACCGACGACGGCTTCGACGACGCCGTGCGGCAGCTGCTGTCGATGGGCTACGTCGAGGGCCATAGCGGGCGCATGGGCGCACGCGGACGCTTTGCGTACTTCGTGCATCCGGCGCTGCCGAGCGGCATGTTCGAGGTCTCGGAGATGGCGGGCGGCAAGGGCGACTACTTTCGCGAGATCCGGCGCGCGGCCGAGAGCTGGGACGGCCGCACCGAGCCGATTCGCCGCATCGGCGCACCCATTTCCAATCCTTGAGGAGAACACCACGTGGAGACCCCAGCCATGCTGCAGGCGGCAAGAATCAAGACCGTGCGCGACCACATGGCGCTCGAATGCACCCAGGAGTGGGATGCGGTGATCGCGACCTTCGCGCATCCGCGCTACGAGATGCATGGCAGCGGCGCGGTGTTCGACGGCGAGGAAGAGGTGCGCGGCTATTTCGAGAGCTCGCGCACGCCCTTCCCCGACCTGGCCAACGAGATCATCGCGATCGCGGCGGACCAGGACACGGTGCTGGTCGAGTTCTGGCTCAGCGGCACGCACCTGGGGCCGCTGCAGGCCGAGGGCCGCGTGTACGAGGCCACCGGCCGCCGCTTTCGCATCCGCATGGCCGCGAGCTTCGAGTTCGCGCCGGGCTCCGACCGGATCGTGTGCGAAAGGCCCTACTCGGCCGCCGACGCGAAGCTGCGGGCGCTCGGGCTCGACCGCGCTTGAGCCCGCCGCGCAACGCCGGCTACAGCGCGACCCAGTTCGGCGTGGCCGCCAGCGCGCGGAAGAACGGCGCGACCGCGGCGGGCGCGATGTCGTAGGGCGACTGCGAGGGATCGAGGCCATGCCGCCGGGCCACGGCCCGGATGCGCTCGTCCCAGTGCAGCAGCGCCATCGACCATTCGGGAAACGCGCGCACCGCGATGAAGGTGCGGTCGAGCACGACCGGATCGCGATGGCGCAGGTCGACCTGGATGCGCGCGTACAGCGCTTCGAGCGCAGCGTCATCGCCCTCGAGGTACTGCAGGTACACCCCGTCGAGCAGGCCGAGCGCGCCGGTGATGCCCGCCTTGGGGTTGTCGATGCGCGAGACCTCGAGGATGTCGGCCAGGTCGGCGGCGCGCAAGCCGATGGCCTTGCTGGCGTAGATGAGGCGGGCGAGCATCGACGTTCGGCAGTCAGCAGTTCGGTGAATTCAGAAGAGGATCACCCACTCGCCGCGCAGGTACCGGTACTGGTAGCTCGGGCCCGAGAAGCTGGTGCTGCGACTGTAGCCGGCGCTGAAGCGGAACACCTGTGCGCCGCGCACGGGGCTTTGCAGGTTGATGTCGAGCAGCCGCGTCGGCTGGCTCACGTCATGGTTGATCTTCTCGTTGCCGAGGCCCGCAGTCACCGCCGCAGTCCAGCCCTGGAAACGGTGCCGCCAGCCCACTGCGAGCATCGTTTCGCTGTAGCTCTTCGGGTTGAAGTAGGCGCGGCCCACGTCCTCTTGCGTGCTGCGGTAGGTGCGAAAGCGCGCCTGCAGCGTCAGGCCCAGGTCGAGCGAGGGCTGGTAGATCACGCGCAGGCGGCCCAGGTCGCGCCGATTGCCGTCCGAGAAGTACTGCTGCCCGAGCAGGCCCACCAGCGTGACGTGGCTGCCGAGACCCTGGTCCACGGCCACGCCGACGAGCGAGAAATCGATGCCGCGGTCGAGCGCGCGGGGCGTCTCGACCCAGTCGCGGTTCACGATGAACTCCACCGCCGTGCTCTGGGTCGGCGACATGCGGTAGCTGCCGTCGAGCGTCAGCAGCGTGTGCCCGCCCTGGCGGAACAGGCCCGCCTCGATGGTGCCGCCGTCGGTGGTGCGGGTCTCGACCGAGCGCGCGAGGAACGAGACCTTCTGACCGTTCCTGCGCCAGCTGTCCTGCCGGTACTGGTATTCGCCGAGCCGGAAACCGAGGTAGCGATCGGCGTGCTCGAAGGCCGGGAAGAACTCGGCCGACACGCGGCGTGCCTGGAAATTGTCGCTGTCGTCGGTCAGGAACACCTCGCTGCCGAAGGCCATGCCCGAGCGCTCGGCCGCGGCCTTCGGCGGTGCCTCCTCGGCCCAGCAGGACGCGGCCAGCAGCACACAGCCCGACAGCGCGCCAGCCAGTGCGCGCACAACAACAACCCCGGTCATTTCGTTCCCCACGATTTGGGCTTTCTCAGCAATTCGTCCAGGTAGCCCAGCGCGCTCGCCGGCTGCAGCAGAAAGCTGTAGAGCAGCACATAGACGAAGAAGCCCTGGAAATTCCGCCGCACCACCAAGCCCGTGCTCCTGAACATGCGGCGCTCGATCGAGAACATCAGGAAGCTCAGCGCGAAGGCCGCGGGCAGCAGCGCCAGCGTCATCGGGCCGACGATCCAGTAGTAGCCGAACAGCGCGGCCACCACGCCCGGGATGAAGCCGAGGGTGAATGCCACGTCGAGCCATGGGAAGAACACGTTCCAGTAGATGAAGAAGGTCGAGAGCCGCGGCTGCAGCAGGATGCCCGGGTGCTGCACGAAGGCCTCGGCCATGCCGCGCGCCCAGCGCTGGCGCTGCTTGACCAGTTGCCCGACCGTGGCCGGAACGTTGGTGAACAGGCAGGCATCCTCGCAGTGGCCGACGCGGTAGCCGGCCTTGAGCAGCGCCCAGGTGAGCACGATGTCCTCGCCCACGCACTCGGGCCAGCCGCCCACCTCCGCCAGCGCGGCGCGGTCGTAGATCGAGAAGGCGCCCTGCGCCACCAGCGTGCCCTGGAACAGCGACTGCACCCGCTTGATCGAGGCGATGCCGTGGAAGTAGTCCCATTCCTGGCAGCGCGTGAGCCAATTGAGCCGCGAGTTGCGCACCAGGATCTTGCCCGCCACCGCGCGCGTGTTGGGCGGGTCGGCGCGGTAGCGCTCGACGATGTTGACCAGTGCGCCGCGATAGAGGAACGAGTCCGCATCGACCGTGACGACGAGGTCGTGGCGCACCGACTTGAAGCCGATGTTCAGCGCGCGCGCCTTGCCGCCGTTCTGTTCAAGGTCGACGAAGGTCAGCCACGGAAACCGCGCCTCGGCCGCCCGGACCACCTGTGCGGTGCCGTCCTTCGAGCCGTCATTGATGACGATGACCTGCAGCTCGCCCGGGTAGTTCTGCCGGTCGATGCTGACCAGGGTTTCCTCGATCGAGGCTTCCTCGTTGTAGGCTGCGACGAGGATGGAGATCGGCGGATAGGCCTCGAGCGGCCGGCGCACGGGCCGGCGGTCGAGCATCAGGCTGATCGCGAGGAACGCGTTCATGAAACCGGGAATCACGGCGATGCCGTAGACCAGGAACACCGCGAACACGATGCCCACGTACTGCCGCAGGTCGGCGAGCCAGGGTCCCGCCGCCCAGATGGAAAAACCCATCCAGGCGCCGGCGCCTGCCAGTGCGATGAAGAATTTGGCGACGACGGGCAGGTAGAGCCTCGATCGTGGCCTGCCGTGATGCGCGTCGGTCATGTTGCCCTCGTGAACCCGAGAATGTAACGCGACGGACGTTTTTTAACCCATTTGTTTACATATTTGGGTATAGATTCGTGGGTTTGGCGCCACGCCGGACCCCCTCGACCGCCTCTACTGCCGCAGTCTCCCCGGCGGATGGCCGAAGCGCGCGCGGAAGGCCCGGTTGAACGACGACACGTCCGTGAAGCCCCAGTCGGCCGCGATGTCCGACACCGGCCGGCGCGGCTGCTCGATGAGCAGCCGGCGGCATTCGTCGAGCCGGCATCCGCGCACGTAGCCGCTGAAACTGTGGCCGCCCTCGGCGAGGATCTTGAAGAGGTAGCTGCGGGAGATGCCGAGTTCGGCGCAGGCCGATTCGGGCGTGAGCTGTGGGTCCTGCAGCCGGCGGTGCACCAGCGCGAGGATCCGTTCGAGGGTTTCGTGGCGCACCCGGCGCGCACGCGCCTCGGGCGGCTCGGCCTGCTGCGCGCGCGAGAGCAGCTCGCTGCAGTGTCCCACCATGAGCGACTGCACCTGCAGCAGGTCGTCGGGCGGCAGTTCGTGCACCAGCCGCATGTAGCTCGCGAGGATGCGGCCGGTGCCACTGTCGCCGCCGAGCACGGGCGAGGCGAGGCGTCCGCGCCGGCCGAGCCGCGGACGCAGCAGCGCATCGTCGATCTCGATGCAGAACATGCTGAAGCCGCGCCGGAAGTTCACCTGCCAGGGCGAATCGCAGTCGACCACGTAGACGTCGCCCGGCCGCGCCAGCAGCGTCTGGCCGTCTTGCGTGACGACCGCCTCGCCGTCGCGCAGCAGGTTCACGAAGAACGGCGAGCCGCCGCGGCGCGCAAGGCCGCTGGCCGAGAGGCGCACCTCGTGCGCCTGGGCGGTGATGGTCGAGCTGCGCAGCGCGGGAAGCATGAGGCCGTCGATGCGGCCCGCAAAGCCGAGTGCGCTGTCGCGCTCGGGCTCCAGCGGCACGTAGGCGTCGGAGATGGCATCGCGCCAATAGGCGAACTGGTCGCGCGGCGCAACACGCTCGGTGGTTCGGTGATAGCTCGGGTCGCTCATGGGAATGCGGCTGATCTTAGCGACGCGGCGCGGGCCCCCGAGACAGGGCGAACCCCGCCCCTGCCATGGACGCAATGCATGGCCGCCGTGGACCGGGCGCACTGTGCGCGCTCGCGGGTTCACCGCAAGATCGCCTCCCATCACCAACGACGACGAGAACCATGGAGACATCTTCCCGGGCCGCATCGGACGAACGCCTTGCCCGCTGGCAGGAGGCGTTCGAGCGCGACGGCTACGTGGTGCTGCCCGACATCATTCCGCGCCAGGACGTGCTGGCGCTGACCGAAGCGCTGCTGCGCGTGGAAGCCGAGCACGGCTTCGGTTATGCCCGCACGTCCTTCGAGGGCACGAACACGGTGCGCATCAACAACCTGCTGGTATACGACCCGCTGTTCTGGCAGGTGCCGCTGCAGCCGCAGGTGCTGGGCCTGGCCGAGCGGCTGCTCGATGTGGAGCTGCTGCTGTCGTCGCTGTGCTCGCTCACGCTCGGGCCCGGCCAGGAGGCCCAGCCGCTGCACGAGGACACGCAGCAATTGCCGCTGCCGCGCCCGCGTCCGCCAGTGGCCGTCAACGCGATCTGGGCGCTGAGCGATTTCACGGCGGAGAACGGCGCCACGCACATCGTGCCGGGCAGCCACCGCGCGCCGTCGCCCCCGCCCTACGGCGCCGAGGTGGAGACCGTTCAGGCCACCATGAAAGCCGGCAGCGTGATGCTGTTCGACAGCGCGCTCTGGCACAAGGGTGGCGCCAACACCACCGAGAGCCGGCGCTACGCCCTGTCGTGCTATTACTGCGCCGGCTGGATGCGGCAGCAGGAGAACCTGCAGCTGGGCATCGCGCGCGACATCGCGCGCCGTTTTCCGCGCCGGCTGCAGGAGCTGTGCGGCTATGGCATCTACAAGGGCCAGTACGGCCATATCGACAACGGCGACCCGATCACGCTGCTGGGCGTGGAACAGGGCCGGCGCACCGTCTGGGAAGCGAGCGACCTGAAGCGCGGGAAGAAGCGCCAGGAAGGCGCGGCATGAGCGGCATGAGCAGCGCGCCGGCGCTCGGCCCGGTGCCCGAATCGGTGGTCCATCTGCTGCGCGATGCGGCCTCCGAATGCCCCGAGGCTCCCGCCTTGTTCTTCGAAGGCACGCGGCTGAACTACGCAGAGTACGCGGGCCTCGTCGGGGTCGTGGCGCGGCGCTTGGGCGCGCACGCGGGCGTGGGCGACCGCGTGGTGCTGCTGATGCGCAACTCGCTCGATCTGGCGGTGGCGACGCTCGCGGTGCACGCGCTGCGCGCCCAGGTGGTGGCGCTGAACCCGGGCTACAGCGAACGCGAACTCGCGCTGATGCTCGCCGACGCCGAGCCCGCGATGGTGCTGTTCGACGACAGCGTCGGCGTGGACCCGCGCCGCCTCTGCCCGCACCTCGCGGCGGAGGCCTTCTGGCCGACCGGCGACGGCCGGGGGCTGGTCGGGCTGCTCGCACAGTCTTGCGCGCTGCCAGAGCTTCTGCCCTGCCACGACGACCTCGCGACGCTGCAATACACCGGCGGCACCACCGGCCGGCCCAAGGGCGTGAACATCACGCACCGCCAGATCGCCTGGAACATCGCGCAGCGCGACGCCTGGCTGCCGACGCGCCGCGCGGCCGAGGTGGTGCTGTGCACCATGCCGCTGTTCCACGTCTCGGCGGTGTCGATGTCGCTGCATCTGTGCCTGCATGCGCGCGGCGAGCTGGTCATCCACCGGCGCTTCCATGCGCCCGCGGTGCTGCAGGCGATCGCCGACCACCGGGTCACGCTGATGTCGGCGGCGCCCACCATCTTCTACGACCTCTTGAAACAGCCGCTCTCGCGTGCGCGCCTCGCGAGCCTGCGGGCCTGCTTCTCCGGTGCCGCGCCGCTGCCGCGCGAGACGCTGGAGCGCTTCGAGCAGGCCACCGGCTGCGCCATCCACGAGGGCTACGGCATGAGTGAGGCCGGCCCCTGCCTGACCTTCAATCCGATGCACCGTGAGCGCCGCGCCGGCTCGGTCGGCCTGCCGGTGCCGGGCGGCGAGTTGCAGGTGGTGGCGCTCGACGACGGCGCGGCCGTGCTGCCGCCCGGCAAGCCGGGCCAGATCCGCGTGCGCGGCCCGCACGTGATGGCCGGCTATCGCAACCTGCCGGCGCAGACCGCGGAGGCGCTGCGGGGCGGATGGCTCTATACCGGCGACGTCGCCCACATCGACGCCGACGGCTACGTGCACATTCACGGCCGCCAGCACGACACCATCAACGTCGCCGGCTTCAAGGTCTACCCGATCGAGATCGAGCAGGTGCTGCTCGCCTGCCCCGAGGTCGGGGAAGCCGCCGCCTTCGGCGCGCCCGATGCACGCATGGGCCAGGTGGTGCACGCCTGGGTGACCACGGCTCCCGGCCGCAGCGTCGACGTGGAGCGCCTGCTGCGGCACTGTGCCACCGAGCTGGCCGGCTACAAGGTGCCGCGCGCGATCGGCGTGCTCGACCGCCTGCCCAGGACCAGCGTCGGCAAGCTCGCGCGCAACACACTCGCCCCGGTCGGCGCCACGGCCTGAGCACCGGCCGCCCTCGAGACCGGCAACCGCCCCACGAACGAAAGACAGGAACCAGAGACATGACACGACAGATCGACATCGACGCCTTGAAGCACCAGTTGGCCGAAGAAGGCTATGCAGTCATCGAGAACGTGCTCGATGCCGGCCAGCTCGCGCGGGCGCGCGAGCGCGTCGCGCAGCTCATGGCCAAGGAGCTCGCCGAGCCCTTTCCGCTGGACACCGAACAGCACGAGGACGACGCGGAGATCGAGGCCTACTACCGCAAGCACTACACCGTGAGCGACGCCGAGGCGCGCCGCATGGTCGCGCGGGTGCACCAGTACCGCCGCGACAACGCGGACACGCGCTGGCCGGTGCCGATCCAGAAGGTGTCGAAGAACTTCCTGCACCTGCCCACGCTGTTCGACCATGACCAGTCGCAGCGCGTGTGGAACCTGCTGAACAAGGCGCCGGACCTGATCCCGCTGGCCGAGCACCCGGTGATCCTGCCGATGGTGCGCCACGTGCTCGGCGAGGACTGCAACCTGCACGACTTCCAGTCCACCAGCATCGGCCCGCGCACGGGCGGCGGTGCGTGGCACGTGGATGCACCGCTCGGGCAGATCCCCGAGCCGCTGCCGGAATTTCCGCTGACGCTGCAGAACGTGTGGATGCTCGACGACTTCACCGCGGAGAACGGCGCCACGCGCGTCATGCCGCGCAGCCACAAGCTGCGCAAGTCGCCACCCTGGGGCAGCGGCCCGATGGACGGCGAAGTCACGCTCACCGCGCCCGCGGGCTCGGTAGCGATCTGGCTGTCGAACACGTGGCACCGCTCGGGGCCCAACGACACCGACGGCCAGCGCCGCGCCATCCTGTGCAACTACAACGTTTCGTGGCTGCGCAACTTCGCGGACTTCACCAGCACCCTGCCGGCCGAGGTCGTCGCCACGCTTTCCCACGAGGCGCGCTACCTGCTGGGCTTCGGCGCGCGTGCGCCGTTCATGAGATGACGAACGCGCTGGCGGCCCGGGTCGAGGGCCACTGCGATGCTGCGTTCCTCCCGGTGCGCGCGCTCTTCGAGCGCAGCGTGGCCGAGGGCGAGGAGCTCGGCGCCTCGCTGGCGGTCGAGATCGACGGGCGCCCCGTGATCGATCTCTGGGGCGGTTGGGCCGACGCGCCCGGTGGCACGCCATGGCGCCGCGACACGGTCTGCGTGGTGTTCTCCAACACCAAGCCCGCGACCGCGCTCTGCGCGCACCAGCTCGCCGAGGCTGGCGAACTCGACCTCGACCGGCCGGTGGCGCACTACTGGCCGGCGTTCGCCGCCGAAGGCAAGCAGTCGATCACGCCGCGCATGCTGCTGGACCACAGTGCCGGCCTGCCCGCGCTGCGCGCGCCGCTGGCCGAGGGGGACGCATTCGACTGGGCGCGCATGACCGGGCTGCTGGCGCGGGAGCGCCCCTTCTGGGCACCCGGCACGCGCGTGGGTTATCACGCGCTGACTTTCGGATGGCTGGTCGGCGAATTGGTGCGGCGGCTGTCGGGCCAGTTGCCCGGCGACTACTTTCGCGACCGGATCGCCGATCCGCTCGGCCTCGACTTCTGGATCGGCCTGCCCGAATCCGAGGAGCCGCGCGTCGCGCGCATCGCGCCGCCCCCGCCGCTGGCGTCGGCGCGCAATGCCTTCGAGCACGCGCTGCTGCACGAGCCCCAGTCGCCCACCGCGCTGTACATGAAGAACACCGGCGGATGGCGCCCGAGCGGCTTCAACAGCCGCGCCGGCCGCGCCGCTGGCGTGCCCGCGGCGGGCGGCGTCACCCACGCGCGCAGCCTGGCGCGTCTCTACGGCACGCTGGCCATGGGGGGCGCGCGCGGCACCACGCGGGTGCTGCGCGAAGACACGCTCGCGCGCGCCGTCGAGGTCAGCGCGGCCACCCACGACGATGCCTGCCTGCGCGTGCCAACCCGCTTCGGCGCCGGCTTCATGCGGCAGATGGACAACCGCGCGACGGGACAGGACAGCGCCTGCATCGGCGCGGATGCCTTCGGCCACGTCGGCGCGGGCGGCTCGCTGGGCATCGCATCGCCCGCGCGACGCCTCGGCCTGGGCTACGTGATGAACCGCATGGGCCCGGGCGTGTTGCTCAACGAGCGCGCCCACCGGCTGGTGGACGCGGTCCACGCCTGCATCGACCAGCGGCCGCCCTCCATGGCTGCCTCCATATTCCCCGCATGACTCAAAGAGAAGGAGACAACCTCATGAACCAATTCATCCACCGGCGCGCCGCCGCAGGCCTCGCGCTTTGCGCCATATTGGGCTTTTCTGCCGCCATGGCGGCCGAGCCCGTGAAGATCGGCTATCTCATTCCGCTGTCGGGCAGCGCCGCGGCTTCCATCGGCAAGGACATGTCGCGTGCCACGCACCTCGCCGTCAAGCACATCAATGCGGCGGGCGGCATCAAGTCGATGGGCGGCGCCCAGCTGCAGCTGGTCGAGGTCGATTCGCGCGGCGACGCCAAGGTGGCGATCACCGAGGTCGAGCGCCTGATCACGCGCGAGAAGACACCGGTGCTGCTGGGCGCGTTCCAGAGCGGCGTGACCTTTCCCGCCACCGCGGTGGCCGAGAAGAACCGCACGCCCTGGGTCGTCGACCTGGCGGCGAAGGCCGACATCACCGAGCGCGGCTTCAAGTACGTGTTCCGCCCGGTGCAGGTGCCCGCGTCGGGCAATGCAGAGAGCATGGTCGACTTCGTGAGCTTCGCCGGCAAGGCCAGCGGCAAGCCGGCCAAGACCGTCGCGATGGTCTACGAAAACACCGACTGGGGCCAGGACATGGCCAACACGCTGCGTGCGAAATTCAAGGCCGCGGGCATCGAGGTGGTGCTCGACGAGGGCTATCCGCCGAACTCGCCCGACCTGCGCCCGCTGGTGCTGAAGATCAAGGGCAAGAAGCCGGACATCGTCACGGTCACTTCGTACGCCGCGGACGCGGTGCAGCTGCACAAGCTGCTGGCCCAGATGCGCGTGGAGGCGATGGCCTACATCGGCAGCGCGGCCGGGCAGATCGACAGCCAGTTCCTGCCGCTCGTGGGCAAGGCGGCCGCGGCCAACGTGTTCACCACCAATGGCTGGGCCGGCTACGAGAGCGCGGTCACCACGCCCTTTGCCAAGCGCTTCTGGGACGAGTTCGTCGCCGCCAACAAGGTCGAGCCCAACGAGCTGTCGGTCAGCGCCTATGGCGCGGTGTGGGTCATCAAGGACGCGCTGGAGCGCGCGGGCAAGGCCGAGCCGGAGGCGATCCGCAATGCGCTCGCAACGACGCGCATCGAAGGCACCGACCTCAACAAGCTGCTCGGCTACGACATCGCGATCGACGAGAAGGGCCAGAACCCGAAGAAGCGCTTTGCCATGCAGCAGATCACGCCCGAAGGCCAGTACCGCACGGTGTGGCCGCAGGAGGTGGCCTCCAAGAGCTACCGCATGGTGTGGCCGATGAACGCCGCCAAGCCCTGACGCACCCCCGCCCCACGAGGACCCCGACGCGTGTCAACCACTCTCATCCAGGCCCTGCTGAGCGGCATCGCCAGCGGCGCCGTCTACGGCCTCATCGCGCTCGGGCTGAGCCTGCAGTTCGGCGTGATGAAGATCATCAACTTCGCCCATGGCTCCTTCCTGATGATGGCCATGTATGTCTCGTGGACGCTGGCGCAGCATGCCGGACTCCATCCGCTTCTGACGGCTCCGCTCACGGCCGTGGCCCTGTTCGCAGTGGGCTACGCGGTGCAGCGCTGGCTCATCGATGCGATCTACCGCAAGGAGACGAGCCGCGAGCCCATCGGCGTGCTGATCTTCACCACCGGGCTGTGGATCTTTCTCGACTACGGATTCCTCGCGCTGGTCGGGCCCGACAGCCGCAACGTCGACAGCCCGTGGGCCAACGAAGTGCTGGTGGCGGGCGACCTGATCTTCACCTATCCGCAAATCGCGGGCCTCGTGCTGGCCTGCGCCATCACGGCTGCGCTCGTGGCGTTCCTGCGCCACACGGCCATGGGCCGCGCCATCCGCGCGACGGGCCAGGACCGCGAGGCCGCGAGCGTGCTCGGCATCGACAGCGCACGCATTTACCAGCTCTCGTTCGCGATCGGCCTCGGTGTGCTGGGCGTGGCCGGTGCACTGCTGCTGCCGCTTTATCCGGTGAATCCCTTCGTCGGCGACATCTTCGGCCTGCGGGCTTTCGTGATCGTGGTGCTGGGCGGCATCGGTTCGGTGGCGGGCGCGTTCTGGGGCGGCATCCTCGTCGGCGTTCTGGAGTCGGTGGGCAGCCAGCTCATTCCGGTGACCTACGCCGAAGCCCTGATCTTCCTGCTGTTCCTCGGTGTCATGTACTTTCGCCCGAGCGGCCTCTTCGGCGTGGAGAACGAATGAACGCCGCCCTGCCCTCCTTCCGCACCCCGGCGGCGCGCAAGGCGCTCGCGGCGGTGCTCGTCCTGGCCGCGCTGGCGCCGCTCGCAAGCGGCAGCCAGTACCTGCTGTCGATCGCCGTGCTCACGGTGCTGTACGCGTACCTTGCGCTCTCATGGAACGTGCTCGGCGGCATTGCCGGGCAGCTGTCGCTCGGGCATGCCGCGTACTTCGGCATCGGTGCCTACACCTCCACCTGGCTGTTCGTGAACCTTGGCATCAGCCCCTGGCTGGGCATGGGGGCCGGCGCGCTGCTGGCCATGGTGGCGGCGGTGATCGTGGGGTTGTCGTGCATGCATCTGCGCGGCGCCTATTTCGCGCTGGCGACCATCGCCACCGCGATGGTGCTCAAGACGCTGGTCGAGAACGCCGACGCGCTGCTCGGCGGGCCGCGCGGCATGGAGGTCACGCTGCTGCGCGACGCGCCGCTGCAGTTCCAGCACACGCGCAAGGAGTTCTACTACGCGGTGGCGCTGGTCTTTGCTGCGGGCGCGCTGTGGGTCAACCATGCGATCCTGCGCAGCCGCTTCGGCTACTACCTGGCCGCCGTGCGCAACGACCAGGATGCGGCGCTGGCGCTCGGCGTTCCGGTGCGGCGCTACAAGCTCGCGGCCGCCATGATCAGTGCCGCGCTGACCGCGCTGGGCGGCACCTTCTATGCCCAGTTCGTGCTCTACATCAGCCCCGACAAGGTGTTCGGCGCCAACCTGGGCGTGGTGATCGCGGTCGTCTGCATCATCGGCGGGCGCGGCACGCTCTGGGGCCCGGTGGTCGGCGCGCTGCTGCTGCTTCCGGGCGAGGAGCTGGCGCGCGCGCTGTCGGACGGCATGGTCGGCGTCGACATGATGCTCTACGGCCTGCTCTTGATGATCGTGATCCGCTGGAACCCGCGCGGCCTCTGGGACGTGTGGCTCGGCTGGCGCGAGCGCGCCGCTGCGCGGCGTGCGGGTACGTTGCCGGCGCGCCATGCCGGCGCGAAGGAGGCCGCGCGATGAGCCTTCTCGAATTTCGCGGCGTGGGCAAGAGCTTCGGTGGCCTGCGCGCGTCCGACGACGTCAGCTTCAGCGTCGAGCCGCATGAAATCGTCGGCCTCATCGGCCCGAACGGCGCGGGCAAGACCACGCTGTTCGCGATGGCCTCGGGCTTCCTCAAGCCGACCGACGGCCAGATCTGGTTCGACGGCCGGCGCATCGACGGCCACGACACCGCGCGCGTGTGCGCGGCCGGGCTGGTGCGCACCTTCCAGATCGTCAAACCGTTCGGCGATCTCACGGTGCTGGAGAACGCCATGATCGGCGCCTTTCTTCGCCATCGCCGCCGGGCCGACGCCGAGCGCGTGGCCGCAGCGGTGCTGCACCGCGTGGGCCTGGGCGGGCGCGAGCACCAGGTGGCGCGCACCCTCACCCTGTCGGGCCGCAAGCGCCTCGAGGTCGCGAAGGCGCTCGCGACCACGCCGCGCCTGCTGCTGCTCGACGAGGTGATGGCGGGGCTCACCACGGTCGAGACGGCGGAGATGGTCGATCTCGTGCTCTCGCTGCGGAACGACGGCGTGGCCGTGCTTGTCATCGAACACAACATGAAGGCCATCATGCGCATGTCCGACCGCATCGTGGTGGTGCACCACGGCCGCAAGATCGCCGAGGGGCAGCCGCAGGCCGTCGCGAACGATCCGCAAGTGGTGTCCGCCTATCTGGGAGAAGCCCATGCTTGAGGTGCGCGAACTCGACGCCGGCTACGGCGACGTGCAGGTGCTGCGCGGCGTCAGCCTCGACGTGCGCGAAGGCGAGATCGTCAGCATGGTGGGCGCCAACGGCGCCGGCAAGACGACGCTGATCCGCACCGTGATGGGCACGATCTCGCCCATGTCGGGCGAGATCCGCTTTCTTGGCGAGCGCATCGGCGGGCGGCCCGCACACCAGATCGCACGGCTCGGCATGGCGCAGGTCATGGAAGGCCGCAGGCTGTTCGGCCACATGGCGGTGGAAGACAACCTCCGCGTGGGCGGCGACTTGCTGCGCGATGCGTCGCGTGCCAACGACAACCTGGACTGGGTGTACAGCCTGTTCCCTCGGCTGAAGGAGCGCCGGCGCCAGCTCGCGCGGTCATTCAGCGGCGGCGAGCAGCAGATGCTGGCGATCGGGCGCGCCCTCATGACTTCGCCGCGCCTGCTGCTGCTGGACGAGCCCTCGATCGGGCTCGCGCCGATCATGGTCAAGGACATCTTCGAGAAGCTGCCGCAGATCAGCGCGCGCGGCATCACGATTCTGCTCGTCGAGCAGGACGTGCACCGCTCGCTCAGCTACGCGCAGCGCGGCTACGTGCTCGAGCATGGCGAGGTCGTCATGTCGGGCGAGGCGAAGGCCCTGCTGGCCGACGAGAACCTGCGACTCGCGTACCTGGGGGTCTAAGCCGACGGTCGTGCTTGGGCATGGTCCGAATGCGGGACAGGACCGCAGCCCGGCTCACGCCCAAGGCCAGGCGTCCTCCATGTCCCGGTCATACAGGACATCGGCGCCGCGGCCTCCATCGCCTGCGTGCATTCTCAGCAACTGCTGCTGCCGCGGGTCCAGGCAGGCCTTGCCGTCCTCGTTGTGGGCGACCGCAAAATTCAACCAGCTTCTTTGCGTGAAGCCGAGCGGCAGGAACCTGAAGACGGACTTCTTCAAATAGTATTGCGGCTCTGCATCTTTCCGGTACGACCTTTCATCGCCTTCGATGAAACTGAACTGCTGATCGGCTGCGTAGCGGTTCAATTCGCTCAAGGGCCCGATCTCCGGGTCGTAGTGGACCTTCACCACTTCTTCGCCGGCAATCCAGCCGGCTTCCGTGGACAACACCATCGGATGCTGGATCAGGCTTGTCTCGCCAGACCAGAAACACGGGGTCTGGTAGTACGCGATCTGGCTGGTTCCCGACAGGATCTTCAGTTCGCCGGCCAGGAGTTCGAAGTACCTGGGCATCTCCCGGCCGCTGGCGGCGATGGCCTTTCGCATTTGCATGTGGAAAGCGATCGCACTCAGGGAGAACTCGAACCGCGCGACGAGGTCGGCGCCGTCTGTGCGGATGAATCGCACCACCGGATTGTTCCAGGCCGGCTCGTTGAACCTCTGCAATACGACCTTGTCGGCGCCCTCGACATTGTTGAAGATCGCCAGGGGAACGAACTCGTTCTCGATGGCTTCGACGAACAGCGGATGCGTCAGCATGTTGCGGCCGAAGTCGACGCAGTTGGAACATCCCGGCACTTCCTGGAAAAGCAGGAGGACAGGCTTGCCCGAGCGGGCGCTTTCGGCGACGGCCTCGTCGAAGTCACGAAACCAGGAGACTTTTCCCAGTTCTCGGGGCTGGTCACTGTTGCTTGTTTTCATGGCTGACCCTCCAAACCATGTTGCCCACGTCGTCCGCGATGAGCAGTGCGCCTTCGGCATCCTCCGCCAGGCCCACGGGCGCGCCCTTCAGGGTTTCTTCGTCCGCCGATGCAAAGCCGGTGACGATCGGTTTCGGCAGGCCCTGCGGCATGCCGTCCTTGAACTGCACGAAGACCACGTCGTAACCGCTCAGGGGCGTGCGGTCCCAGCTGCCGTGGTTGCTGATGAAAGCGCCGCCGCGGTACTTTTCCGGCAGGTTACGGCCACGATAGAACTTCAGGCCCAGCGGCGCCACATGCGAGCCGAGCGCGTAGTCGGGCTTGATGGCCTTGGCCACCAGGTCCGGACGCTGCGGCCGCACGCGCGTATCGACGTGCTGGCCGTAATAGCTGTAGGGCCAGCCGTAGAAGCCGCCTTCCTGCACCGACGTGAGGTAGTCGGGCACGAGGTCGGCGCCGATCTCGTCGCGCTCGTTGGCGATGACCCAGAGTTTGCCGGTCTGCGGCTCCCAGTCGAGCCCCGTGGGGTTGCGGATGCCCGAGGCATAGATGCGGCTGCCCCCGGTCTGCGCATCGACCTCGAGCACGGCGGCACGGCGGTATTCCACGGCCAGGCCGTTCTCGGTGATGTTGCTGTTGGAGCCGACGCCGACATAGAGCCGCTTGCCGTCGGGGCTCGCAAGCAGCGCCTTCGTCCAGTGGTGATTGACGGTGCCGGGAAGGTCGGTGAACACCACACCCGGGTCGGACATGCGCGTCTCGCCCGCCGTGTAGCGGTACTTCACGATGTTGTCGGTGTTGGCGACGAACAGCGTGTCGCCGATCAACTGCACCCCGAAAGGCGAATGCAGGTTCTCGATGAAGACGTGCTTCTCCCATTCGCCGTCCTGCCCCGCCACCTTGCGCAGCAAGGTGATGCGGTTGCCGCCCTTCTCACCTTTGCCGGAGCGCTTCTTGACGATGCCAGCGATCATCTGCTTGGGCGACAGCACGTGCTCCGTGCCGGGACTGTTGGATTCGACCACCAGCACGTCGCCATTCGGCAATGCCAGGAGCTGGCGCGGATGCATCAGGCCGGAGGCGATTTTCTCGATGGCGAAGCCTTCGGCCACCGCCGGCTTCTCGCCTTCGGCCCAGCCCGTGCCTTGCGGCACCTTCATCGGCGGGACGAGAAAATTCTGCGCCTCGGGCAGCGGCGGGTTCGGGCCCGACTGCTGCGCGGCATCGTAGGTGGCCTTCTCGCAGCCCGCCAACGCCAGCAGCATCATGGCGGCGCAGGCCTTGGTCCAGTGTGGCTTGTTCATGGCAGCACCTCGCGCGGGGTGGCTTGGTGCCATCCGCTGACGATGAATCCGATCGCGAGAAGAAGCACGGTGGCGGCGGAGAGCCAGAGCCCTTCGGGCATGGCGCCGAATGCATCACGGCTGTGGACGAAAGCATTGAGGATCGCCAGCGCAATGGCCGCGAAATGGAGCCAGAAATCCAGCTTTTCTGCGCGAGCGCTTCGGCTCGCAGGCATCCAGACGTGGACCAGGTTGATCAGGCGCGGAATGATCGCGAAGACCAGTCCCATCGCATTCAGCCAAGCCGCCGACTTGATCCAGAGCACGTCGGCGGTGTTCGCGTAGACCGCGTCGAATAGCAGCGCCGCGACGAAAAATCCGAAAGGCAGGGGATTGAAGAAGGCGAATACGGTGCACGCCAACCGGGAGCGTGTGGCCACGGTTTGCTTCACGCTTCGGCCCCCGGTTGGTTGCCAGGCTCATCGGCGTGTTGATACCGAATCCGGTCGAGGCGCGGATCCTTCAGGATGCTCGTGACGAGCCAGACATAGGCCCGCTCGGTCGAATCGAAACCGAGCGCCGAATACGACTGGTCGAACGGGCATTTCGGAAAATCGGGATACCCGATGCGAAATACATAGCGTTCAGGATCCCGGTCGAATTCTTCCTTGAATACTTTTCGCAGTCCATACCGGCTCGGTACATCATCGTCGGCGAGACGCTGGGCATCCCGCTTTTTCAGAAGCTTCTCTTTCAACAACCCGTCGCAGAGCCCGTCGAATATGTCGAAGCGGTCGATCAGCAAGCCCTTGGATTGCGTCTTCTGATCCGAGATGGCATAGATATTTGCTGCATCACCGGTGCCGCTTTCCAGGCGAAGCGCCGCATCGACCTGCACATCTTCCGGCTTCAATGCACGTTTATTTCTGAGATCGAAAACATTGCCGTCTTCGAGACGGTATTCATGGTCATAACCGCTGGCCACGAACCGGCCGGCAGTGGTCACCATACCGACTGTTTCTGATTTCATTAGAACCCCCTGACGCCTTCGAGGCGATACACAATATTTCCGGGATAATTTTCTTTCGGAAAACTATACCACCGGCATTCTTGCAGAGGGTTTTTACGTTTTTAACTGCGAATCGGGAATTCGGCAAAAAATTAGGCGAGGATGCAAATATTTGAGCTTCCCATTGCCACGGGAGCTCGAAATCAAACAAATTCGATGTTCTTTGCGCTTTTTATTTTTCTCTGCGCGCTTTTTTAGCAAAAAAAGTGAGCCGCCACGTCAGCGCCGCACCCACGCCACCATCGGCGCCAGCACCGCGGGCCGCCAGGCGAGCGCCAGCGCGACCGTCACGGCGGCACCGGTCAGCGTCATGATCCACACCAGCACCGCCATCGTCGGATGGTCGGCGCGCAGGCAGAGCACGAACGCGGCGGCGATCGCGAGTGCCGCGGCGAAACGCATGGTTGCCGCCGTTCCCGCGCGCAGCCGCGCGGTGCTGCCGCGCACCTGCTCCCAATGCGCCTCCATCGCCAACGCCAGCCAGGCCATGCCGGCGAAGTTGGCCAACACGGCGGCAAGCAGCAGCAGGGCCTCAGCCATGGCGGTCCGCCTCCGCCATCGGCACCGGCTTCAGCGAGCCGCCGCCGCCGGTGACAGGCACCACGCCCTGCCGCTCGCGCCGGCGCAGCCGCAGCGCCGCCAGGCCGGCGAGCGCGGCGCTCGCCAGCAGCGCCAGGTCGAAACCGGCCACCGGCCAGTAGCCCTGCGCGAGGGTCTTGCCCAGGTGGTCGCCGGTGGTGATCCAGTTGAGCGCCACGGCCGCGAGCGCGAGCGCGGCGATCGC
>CAMLCW010000060.1 GCA_946478645.1 uncultured Variovorax sp. | reverse complement strand
CGCGGCGATGGCTGGCAGGTCCGCGGGCAGCTCGGCAGGTCGGCCCTCCATTTCTTCCACCAGCAGCGCGCCGCGCGGCAGCTGCGGCGAGACCGGCAGCGTCCCGCGCAGCCGCGGCGTGTGCCCGCTGTCACCGGCCCGTTCGAAGCAGGCGGCCTCGTGGCGCAGATTGGCCTCGGGCCCGAGCCCCACCTGGCTCTGCTTGGGAATGCGCGCCAGCGTGCCGGTGCCCGCCATGCGCACATGCAGGTGCGCGAGCCCCTTGTCGGCGAGCGGCTGCAAGGCGGTGTCGGGCCACCCGCCGGCGCGCAGCGCCGTGCGCAGCGCGGCGTCGAGCTTGGGATCGGAGCAGATTGCTTGCATGACGCATCCTGGTTGACTCGGTAGGGTTGACGATTGTTCGTTGCCGCAACGTGCGAAGTTACATGCAAGCCGCATGGAACCGGCCATTCGTGTAACTTATCGCGAACCTGGCGCGAACAAGGCTCATGAACAGAAGAAATGCGGCGATTGCCGCAGCGATCGTCCTGGCCATCGGCGCCTTCTTCGCGCTGGGCCTGGACCGCGTGCTGAGCCTCGACTTCCTGAAGGAGGCGCATCAGGCGCTGCTCGCCATGCATGCCGAGCACCCCGTCAAGGTCACCGGCATGTACTTCGTCGTCTACGTCGCGGTGACCGCGCTCTCGCTGCCCGGCGCCACCGTGCTGACGCTGGCGGGCGGCGCGCTGTTCGGGCTTTTCACCGGGACGCTGCTCGTCTCGTTCGCGTCGAGCCTCGGCGCCCTGCTCGCGTTCTTTGCCTCGCGCACCCTGCTGCGCGAGGCGGTGCGCAAGCGCTTCGGGCGCCGCCTCGAGGAGATCGACGCGGGCGTGAAACGCGACGGCGCGCTCTACCTCGCCACGCTGCGCCTGGTGCCGGTGGTGCCCTTCTTCGTCATCAACCTCGCGATGGGACTCACTGCCATCCGGGCGCGCACCTACTACGCGGTCAGCCAGGCGGCCATGCTGCCGGCGACCATCGTCTACGTGAATGCCGGCACCCAGCTCGCCACGCTCGATTCGCTGGCCGGCATCCTCACGCCCTCGATCCTCGGCTCGCTGGTGCTGCTCGCGCTCTTCCCATGGCTCGCACGCCGGGGCGCGGCCGCCCTGCAGGCGCGCAAGGTGCATGCGCGCTGGCGCGGCATGCGGCCGCGGCGCTTCGAACGCAACCTGGTGGTGATCGGCGCCGGTGCCGCGGGGCTGGTCTCGGCCTACATCGGCGCGGCGCTCAAGGCCTCGGTCACGCTGGTCGAGCGCCACAAGATGGGCGGCGACTGCCTCAACTACGGCTGCATCCCGAGCAAGGCGCTGATCCGCTCGGCCACGCTGGCCCACCAGATGCGCCATGCCGACCGCTACGGCCTCGCGCCCACCGCGCCGCCGTTTTCGTTCCACGAAGTGATGCAGCGGGTGCGCGCGGTGATCCGCGCGGTCGAGCCGCACGACAGTGCCGAGCGCTACCGCGGGCTCGGCGTCGACGTGGTCGAGGGCCACGCGAAGATCGTCGACCCGTGGACCGTCGAGGTGGCGCTGAACGGCGGCGGCACGCGCCGCATCACCACGCGCAGCATCGTGATCGCGGCGGGCGCCGAGCCGGTGGTGCCCGCGCTCGACGGGCTCGAAGAAGCCGGCTACGTCACGAGCGACACGCTGTGGGCCGCGCTCGAGGCGATGGACCAACCGCCCGCGCGGCTGGTCGTGCTCGGCGGCGGGCCGATCGGCTGCGAGCTGGCGCAGGCCCTCGCGCGGCTCGGCTCGCAGGTGACCCAGGTCGAACGCTCTGCGCGCCTGCTCACCCGCGAGGACGACGAAGTGTCCGCGCTGGTGCAGCAGGCGCTCGCTACCGACGGCGTGCGCGTGCTGGCCGGCCACGAGGCGCTGCGCTGCGAGACACGCGGCGAAGACAGGTTCCTCGTCGTCGCGCGCGCCGAAGGCGGCGAGCCGCTAGAGATTGCCTTCGACATGCTGGTCTGCGCGGTCGGCCGCCGCGCCCGGCTCACCGGCTACGGCCTCGAGGAGCTCGGCATTCCCACCGACCGCACCGTCGAGGCCGATGCCTTCCTGCGCACGCGCTACCCGCACATTTTGGCGGCCGGCGACGTGGCCGGGCCCTGGCAGTTCACCCATACGGCCGCGCACCAGGCCTGGTACGCCACGGTCAATGCGCTGTTCGGCGGCCTGCGCCGCTTCAAGGTCGACCACGGCGCGATTCCTGCCGCCACCTTCGTCGATCCCGAAGTCGCGCGCGTCGGGCTCAACGAGTGCGAGGCGAAGGCGCAAGGCATCGACTTCGAAGTGGTGCGCTACGGCCTCGACGACCTCGACCGTGCGATCGCCGACGGCGAGGCGCGCGGCTTCGTCAAGGTGCTGACGGTGCCCGGCAAGGACCGCATCCTCGGCGCCACGATCGTCGGCCCGCATGCGTCCGAGCTGCTGGCCGAGTTCGTGCTCGCCATGAAGCACGGGCTCGGCCTCGGCAAGATCCTCGGCACGATCCACACCTACCCGACCTGGTCCGAAGGCAACAAGTACGCCGCGGGCGAATGGCGGCGCGCGCACCAGCCCGCGCGCCTGCTGCGATGGGTCGCGCGCTATCACGCATGGCGGCGCGGATGACGAAGGCCTCGATGCAGATGATGAAGACGACGACCACCCCCAGCGACGTCGTGCGGCGCCGGCTGCTGCTCTCGGGCGCGGTCGCGGCCGCGGGCATCGGGGCGCCTGCGCGCGCCGGCGCCGCGATGTCCATTCCGCGCTTCTCCACCGCGCCCGCGGGCAGCGCCGTGGCGCCGGGCTGGGCGCACCAGCGCCTGCCGAAAGTGCCTGCGGCCAACCGCTTCGAGATCGTGCAGGACGGCAGCCGCCGCGTGCTGCAGGTCCATTCCGCCGCTGCCGCGTCGACATGGATCGCCCGGCTCCCGGGCGAGACGCCCGCGCGGCCCGTGCTCGAGTGGCAGTGGAAGGTCTCGCGCGCGCTCGGGGGCTCCGACCTGCGCAGCAAGGACGGCGACGACTATGCGGCGCGCGTCTACGTGCTGTTCGACCTGCCCTCGGAGCGGCTCTCGCTGGTCGACCGGCTGCGCCTCGCGGCCGCCCGCGCGCTCTCCGACGCCGAGCTGCCCGCCGCGGCCCTGTGCTACGTCTGGGGCCGGGCCCAGCCGGCGGGCGCCTCGGGCTGGAACCCCTACACCGACCGGCTGCGGATGTTCGTGGTCGAGAGCGGCGACACCTTCGCGCAGCAGTGGCGCGGCGTGCGGCGCGACCTGCGCGCCGACTGGGAGGCCGCGTTCGGCGGCGCCATGCCACCCATCGCCGCGGTCGCCGTCGGGGCCGACACCGACAACACCACAGACAGCGTGCAAGCCTGGTTCTCCGACCTCGTGCTGGCGCCCGCGCCATGAAGCGCCTGCTGCTGATCGGCGGCGGCCATGCGCACCTGGGCGTGTTGCGCGCGCTGGCCGCGCGGCCGATCCCCGGCTGGCGGGTGCAGCTCGTCTCGCCCGAGCCGCAGCAGATCTACTCGGGCATGCTGCCGGGCTGGATCTCGGGCCACTACGCGATGCCCGAGATCCTGCTGCCGGTGGCCGCGCTCGCGACGCATGCCGGCGTGGCGTTCCATCAAGCCCGCGGCGTCGCGCTCGATCTCGCGGCCCACGCCCTGCACTGCGACGACGGCGCGCGCATCGCCTTCGATGCGGTCTCGCTCGACGTCGGGTCGGTGGGCGCCATCGAGGCTTCGTCCGAGGCCGCCGCCACCAGCGTGCCGGTGCGCCCGCTGTCCCGGCTCGCGGCCTCGTGGCTGGCCGCACAGGCGCAGATCGGCGGCCAGTGCAGCCCCTTCCACGTGGTGATCGTCGGCGCCGGTGCGGCGGGCGTCGAACTCGCGCTCGCGGTGCGCCACCGCGGCATGCGCGAAGGCTGGTCGCACTTGCGCGTGACCCTCGTCGGAAGCGACGCGCTGCCGCTGGAAGGCGCGCCCCTGCGCGCGCGCCGCATCGTGCACACGCTGCTCGCACAGCGCTGCATCGGCTGGCTCGGCGCGCGCCGCGCCACGAGCGTCCACGCCGGGCGGATCGACTTCGACGACGGCGGCGCACTGCCCTTCGACCTATGCTGGAGCGCGGCCGGCGCGGCCGCCCCGCGCTGGCTCGCATCGAGCGGACTGGCCCTCGATGCGGACGGCTTCGTGCGCGTGAATGCCGCGCTGCAGAGCGTGTCGCACCCGGCGGTGTTCGCGGCCGGCGACGTGGCCGCGCATCCGCATTCGCTGCCGCGGTCGGGCGTTCACGCGGTGCGCGCGGGCGCGCCGCTCGCGCGGAGCCTGCGCGCCTACTGCACCGGACAGGCGCTGCCGGCATGGACGCCGCGGCTGCGCGCGCTGAACCTGCTGAGCACCGCCGACGAACGTGCGCTGGCGCTCTGGGGGCCGTGGTGCTGGCGCAGCGCCTGGGCGTGGCGATGGAAGGATGCGATCGACCGGCGCTTCGTCGGCGCCGCTGAAAGACGGGTCCGCTGAGGTTTCGGCGCTTGTCCTACACATCGGTGGCGGCGCCGGTAGCAAGGTGAGGTGAAACGGTTCGACTTCGCCCAGGCATGCCGCCTCCTTCCGGGGCCGGCGGCCTGCACGCGTTTCGGCCGATCTTCCACTCACTTGCCAGACAAAGGAGTTTTCCATGCACAAGATCAAGGATGTCATGAGCCGGGACGTGCAGGTCATCAGTCCCGATGCCCTCATCGCCGAAGCCGCGAAGCGCATGCGCGACGGCGACTTCGGCATGATGCCGGTCGGCGAGAACGACCGGCTCGTCGGTGCCATTTCCGACCGCGACATCGTGGTGCGCGGACTGGCCGAAGGCCGCGACGGCCAGGCCAAGGTCCGCGACGTGATGTCGGACCGCGTGCGCTGGGCCTACGACGACGAAACCGTGGAGCGCGCCGCGCTGATGATGGCGCAGTACCAGATCCGCCGGCTGCCGGTCATCAACCACGACAAGCGGCTCGTGGGCATCCTGGCCCTGGCCGACGTCGCGGTGAAGGAACGCAAAACCAAGCCGGCCACCGAGGCGCTGTGCGGCATCTCGGAGCCCGTGCCCGCCTGAGCCTCCGCGGCCGGCACCGCTTTTTTTTATCAAACCAACAGGGAGAGACGATGGTCACGATGGATGGGCAACATGTGCAGAGCAGCACCGGCGAAACGGTGACCTACGAGATGAGCCTGATCCATGGCCTCGAATCCAGCACCTACACCGCGCGCGTGCTGCTGGCAGGCAACGTGCGGCACGAGCTCGAGGGCGGGACCGTCGTCGGCCCCGACCCCGATGCGCGCACCGCGAGCGCCAGGCAATCGGTGCTCGCGCAGGTGGACAACCTCGACTTCGAAGCGCTCAATCGCCCGCTGCAGCCACTGCGCGGATAGGCGCCTGCAGGTTCAACGGAAGAGCGCTGCGTCCATTTCGCGCAAGTCGTCCGCAACGCGAACCGTCAATCCGTCCATCATGTCGAGCACCTGGGCCTGCAGGTCGATCCCGGGTGCGAGTTCCGTCAGCACCAGGGCTTCGGGGTGGATTTCAAAGACCGCACGCTCGGTGATGATCCTGGCCTGCTGGCCGCGCTCGGCCACGTTGCGCCGCACGGGGTAGGTGATGTGGTCTGCGCTCTTCACGAACTTCCTGACCTTGCCTTCCTTGAGGATGACCAGCTTGCCATCCTTGAACTCGACCTCGAGGCCGCCCGTGGTGAAGGTGCCGGTGAACAACAGTTCCCGCGCGTTGTAGGCAATGTCGATAAAGCCGCCGGCGCCCGGATTGGCGACGCCAAAGCGCGAGACATTGACGTTGCCCGCATCGTCGAACTGGGCAAAGGCCAGGGCCGCGAACGGGCATCCGCCGCCATCGATGAAATCGAACTGGCTGACGCCGTCGAGCAAGGCCTCGGGGTATTTGTTGGCCGAGAACTGCCATCCGCTCATGACGAGGCCACCGAACGGGCCATGCTCCGTGGTGAACTGGTAGTCGCGGTAGGCACCGTCCTTGAACTGGCCGTCTTCCAGCAGCACGGTGGGCACGTCGGACGAAGCACCGAAGCCGAAAATGGAGGTCACGCCCGGCCGCACTTCGAGCGCGGCCCGCCGCGCAATGATCTTGTCCGCGCCCAGGGGCAGGCGGTCATCCGTCTGGCCGTCCCACGGCACGCCGCCCAGGTAGCTCTCTTCATACGGCACCTGCGTGGTCATCATCTGCTGCGCGTCCACCACCACCTTGTCGACCAACACGCCGGGAATCTTGACCATGGTCGCGGGGCGGCTGCCACGCTCCACGATCCGGCGGACCTGGGCGACGACGGTGCCGCCACAGGCCTTGACCGCCAGTGCGATTTGAAGCGCTGCGGAATGAATGGGTTCGTCCTCGAACGACAGGTTACCGAACTCGTCGGCCGTCGAGGCCCTGATGAAGCCCACGTCGAGCGGCCAGCTCGGGTAGAACAGGTAGTCTTCGCCCTCGAATTCGACGCGCTTGATCAGGTCGTCCTTGGCGAGCGTGGTGAACCTGCCGCCGGTCTGGCGCGGATCGGCATAGGTGTCGAGGCCGATCTTCGTGAGATAGCCCGGGCTGCGCCGGGCGACTTCGCGCAGCCAGTGCATGCTGGCGCCGATGGGCCAGCTGTAGGCTTCGATGCGGTTCTCCCGGATCAGGCGCATCAGCTCGGGGCGCTTGCCGGTCGCAGGGTCGACCGGGTTCACGTAGGAGCCGGACACGATGCGCTTCATGAGGCCTTCGATCGCCACATGGTCCATGCCTCGGATGGCCATCGCATCGCCGGTGCCGCAGGGAAAATAGAAGGTCACGTCGCGCGGTTCGGCCGATGCCTTGAAACGGTCCGCCAGGCCCTTGAGCAGCGCATCCGGCGTGATCCATCCGATCACGCCCACGCTGGCCACCGCATCGCCGCTTTTCACGACCGCGACGGCTTCTTCCACCGAGCAGATCTTGCTCATACTTTCACTCCGAATTTCCTGAGGGTCGCCTGCGCAGTGGCGTGGCGGCAGTTGTCCTTGAAGAGGTGCGACGCGAGCAGATCGCCGCCTTCACCATCGGGGGCGCCATGCGAGGCGAAGTACAGCTTCGTGGCGGCAATGGCTTCTTGCGGAAGGCGGGCATAGGAGGCAGCGACCTCGATCGCACGGTCCAGGGCCGCGCCGTCTTCGGCGAGGTGATCGGCCAGCCCGAGGCGCATCGCCTCCTCGCCGTGGAACGGCGTGCCGCCCCAGACCAGTTGCCGGGCCCGCGTGCGGCCGACGCGGCTGATCACCGCTTCGAGGCCCCATGGCGGGATCCATCCGATCTCGACCTCCGGGAGGTTCCAGCGGGTGGAGCGCGCGGTGACCACCACGTCGCAACTGGCCGCCAGCACGAAGCCGCCGCCCAGTGCAAAGCCCTCCACGGCGGCAACGACCGGCTTGCGCAGCATGGCGATCTCGCGGCAGAAGAGCGCGGTGCGGGCTTCGTGGGCGCACATGTCGTCCAACGACATGGCGCCGAGTTCCTTGAGGTCGCTGCCGGCGCAGAAGCCGGGCGCACCCCCCGTGAGAACGATGGCGCCCACGTCCTCGCGGCCATCGAGCTGGGTCATCGATTCGCGCAGGCGCGCCACCAGCGCATCGCCCAGCGCATTGCGCCGCGCGGGGCGGGCGATCGTCAGCACGGCCACGCGGCCGCGCAAGTCCAGGTTGAGTTCTTCGTCATGCATCGAGTTGGGCTCCATCCTTGTTTAAGAGTGTTCTGACGTCGGCGGCGCGCAGGCTGCGCACCGGAATCTTTTCCTTGACGCTGAGGGCCGCGGCATGACCCATGGCGTGTCCGTAGCTGAAGCATTGCGCGGTCACGCGCGCGGACGCCATGGCTTCGTGTTGCGCGCTGAGGCAGCGGCCTGTCGCCAGCAGGGATTCGCCCTGGCGCGGAATGAAGCAGCCCAGCGGAATGTCGTAGTGGTTCTCGTACAGCCATGAAAGACGTGGCTTGCTTCCGCTGTGCAACTCGATCGGCCAGGCTGAACGGGCAATGGCGTCGGTGCGCTTGCGGCCGGTTTCCACGTCCTGGTTTTGCAGCGTGTCGATGCCCGCGATCTGGCGGGTCTGGCGCACGCCGACCTGCACGCCGGTGTCGTTGAGCGTGGCGCTTTCGCAGCCGGCCAGGTTCGCCCGGAAGAACGCCCAGTACTGGCGTGCCTGCCGGCGCCCCTCGATCTCGGCTTCGGTGAGGTCGGCCGCCACCAATGGATTGAGTTCGCGTCCGTCGCGGCCGATGACGCGCGTGCAGTTGCAGAGCAGTTCGTTCTCGCGCGGCGTCGGGAACAGGAAGGCCTTGGCGCGGGGCAACTCGTAGGTACCCGCGGCGTTCGCCGCCAGAATGGCCTTGGACACGGACTCGGGCATGATCGCGTCGCTGCCGTAGGTCGCCAGGAAGCGCTCCACGTCCACGTTCCCCATCCGGAAAATCATGGTGGGGTTCTGCACCTTCCCATCGGCTCCCACATTCGTCGGCAGGCCGGCCATGGCAAACACGTCGGCGTCGCCGCTGGCATCGATGGTGACCTGTGCACGGATGTCGATGGCGCCCTGCTTGGTGAAGGCCCGTACGCCTTCCACGCGTTCGCCACCCTCCATGTGCACGCCGATCACGGTCGCGTGATAGATCACCTGGACGCCATGGCGCTGCAGCAGTTCATCGCCGGTTTCCCGCCACGCGAGTGGCTCGTGCACCAGCGTGTAGGTGTCGCCGTAGCGCACCGGGCCGGTCAGCCCGCCTCTGCCGTTCATGGCGCTGATGAACTCGTCGACGAAGCCGAAGACGATCTTCTCCGGCTTGCCCGCAGCGCCGGGGCGTGCGAGGTACAGGCCGCAGATCGTGCCCGACAGCCCGGCCACCGCGGCGCCGCCGCAGAAGCCGTAGCGTTCGAGCAGCGTCACCTTCAGCCCTTGCCGCGCCGCCGTGCAGGCCGCTGCCAGGCCGGCCGCGCCACCGCCGACCACCAGCACATCGGTCGTGACCCTCTCTGCCGGACGGCTGTCCAGCAATCGCGATTGACTCGTCATGAGGATCTCCTTCAGTTGTCGAGCATGGTGCGCGGCAGCCACAGCGCGATGTCCGGGAACGCGACCAGCAGCAGCACGGCGAGCACCTGGATGCCGATGAAGGGCCAGACCGAGCGGAAGATGTCGCCCATCGTGATCCCCGGCGGCGCGGCGCCCTTGAGGTAGAAGGCCGCGGGCCCGAATGGCGGGGAGATGTAGGAGATCTGCATGTTCATGCAGAACAGCACACCGATCCAGATCGGATCGAAGCCGAGGGCGACGAGCACGGGCACGAAGATCGGCGCGGTCAACAGCAGGATGCCGATCCAGTCGATGATGCAGCCGAGGACGACCCACACCAGGTTGACCACCAGCAGGATGCCCCATTTGCCGATGGGCAGCCCGGCGATCAGGTCCTTGAGGTACTGCGTGCCGCCGGCAATGGTGTAGATGCCGATCAGCGCAGAGGCACCGAAGAAGAGCCAATACAGCATGCAGGTGACCTTGGTGGTTTCCACCACGGCGCTGGACATGCCGGCCCAGCTCAGGCGCCGGTTCACCGCGGCTGCCACCACCGCGCCGGCGACACCGATGCCTGCCGCTTCGGTCGGCGTGGCAATGCCCATGTAGAGCGAACCCAGGACCCCGAAGGCCACGGCGCCCGGCAGGATCAGCTTCTTGAGGTAGCCGATCTTTTCCGCGAGCGGAATGTTGATTTCCTCCGGTGGCGCAGCGGGTGCGATCTCGGGCTTCAGGTAGGAGATCGTGACCACATAGATGATGTAGAGCCCGGCGAGCATGGCACCGGGCAGGATGCCCGCCATGTAGAGCTGTCCGATCGATGTGCCGGTGGTCAGCGCATACATGATCAGGACCACGCTCGGGGGAATCAGCGTGGCAAGTCCACCGCCGGCGCAGATCGAGCCCAGCGCGAGCGACTTTCCATAGCCGCGCTTGAGCATGGCGGGCAGCGCCACGACCCCCATCGTCACGATCTCCGCACCGATCACGCCGACCATGGCGGCCATCAGCGCGCACGAGATGATCACGGCGACGGCGAGGCCCCCACGGATGCGCCCGGACCACACGTAGGCGGCCTTGAAGATGTCTTCCGCGATGCCGGCTTTCTCCAGCACCATCGCCATCAGGATGAACAGCGGCACGGAGACCAGGATCTGATTTCCCATGAGCGTGAAGACGCGGCTGACGATCAGGTTCAACGTGTTGACGTCGAACAGCCAGACGCCGAACACCACGGCGACGGCGCCGGTCGCGAACGCGATGGGCACACCCACCACCAGCGCCGAAACCAGCGCCAGCAGCAGGAGAAGGGTCAGGGTGTCAACGGCCATGAATGTCTTCCGCAGCGGGGTGGGGGGCAAGGCCGAGATCGACCAGCAGATTGGCGAAGCCTTGCAGCAGCAGCAGGACGCCGGCGATGGGAATGGCGAGCTTCACGGGCCACAGCGCCGGGTTCCACAGCGTGCCGCTTCCCTCGTGCTCGCGGATCGACGCCAGGGCCAGTTCCGCACCGAAATAGATCAGCGTCACGCAGTAGATCGAGAACAGGACGAACGCAATCACGTCGACGATCTTTTTCAGGGAGCCGCCGCGGTCCGCGATGGGCTGGTACACCAGATCGACGATCACGTGCTTGCGGTGCAGCAGCGTGAAGCCGCCGCCCAGCGCATAGGCCATGCCGGCCAGGTAGGTCATGGATTCGTCGGCCCAGAGGGAGGGCGCATTGAACACGCCCCGGCCGATGACTTCCTTGAGGATGATCAGGACGACTGCGACGATGAGCAGGCCGGCAATCCGGCCCACCCACTCGTTCACATGCCCCACGAATCGGACGTAGTGGTTCATGCGCGTCAGGCCAGCAGCTTCAGTTCACGCAGGAAGGCGCGCTGGGATTCCGCCGCCTGTTTGGCGAGCGGCCCCTTGGCGGCCCATTCGTCGACCACGCCCTGGGCGACCTGGCGCGCTCGGGCGATGTCGGCGTCCGACCACACCACCAGTTCGACGCCCTTCTTCTGCACTTCCGCCGCCACGCGCTGGTCGTTCTCGGCGATGCGGCTCACCTGGGTGGTCGAGAACTCGCGCCAGGTCCGCTCGAGGATCTGCTTGACATCGTCGGGCAGGCTTTTCCAGGCGCTGGCGTTGACCGTGAAATCCTGGATCGGCATCGAGTGGAAGCCCGGAAACGTCGCGTACTTGGCGACCTCGAAGAAACCGACCTTGGCATTGACCGAAATCGTGGACCAGTCGACGCTGTCGACAATGCCTTTCTCGATGGCGGAGTAGGCCTCGCCGCCGGGCAGCACGACGATCGACGCGCCCATCTTGGCGATGGTCTCGGCTGCGATGCCTTGCGCACCGCGGTGCTTGATGCCCTTGAAATCCTCAGGGCGCCGGATGGGCTTCTTCGAGGTGAGCGACTCGACGCCCCACCAGGTCGCGCCCACGGTGTAGGCGTTGAAGCGCTGGTAGGCCTTGCGCAGCATCTCGAGGCCGCCCTTCTCGTACAGCCAGCGGTTTTGCTGCTCCGGCGAGCGGTAGCCGAAGGCGAAGTCGCCGATGACGGCCAACGCGGGCTCCTTGCCCGCCCAGTAGCCGGGATACGTCGACTGGCCCTGCAGCACGTTCTGGCTGACGGCATCCAGGGTTTCGAAGGCGCCCACCACGGCGCCGGCCGCGAAGGCCTGGATCTCGAGCCGGCCGCCCGTGTTGGCCTTCACCTTCCCGGCGAACTCCTCGAAGTACTTGAAGGCGTCTTCGCCCGCACTCCAGAGGGTCTGTATCCGCCACTTGGTCGGCTTCTGCCCGAGCACGATGGCTGGCATCCCGGCGATCAGTGCGGTGGACGATGCGGCAACCGCCTGCAGAACCCTGCGTCGATGGAAGGTGGTCATTTCGTTGTCTCCTGGTTGGGCTGGAAGCCGCGTGGATAGTTGATATATCTGACTTCAGGCCAGTAATATATTAAGAGGCTCAAAAAAAATTTACAGGGTTTTCCACTAGCCCCTGATCGCATGGCTGCTCCCAAGCAGATTTCGGGTGAACTGTTCGGCGATGTCGCTGACGTTGTCGCAGTGCTGGGCCACCTGTGACTCGTCGCCGGCCACGATGGCGCGCGTGAGTTCGGCATGGGCCGGGCCTACCACGGGAAGGTTGTTGAAGGCACGGTGGTGCGCAAAATAGAAGCGCTGCGACAACGTGTGGAGCGGGCGGAGCGCGCGAGCGGCAAATTTGTTGCGCGCGCACTGCGCGACGAACCGCTTGATCTGGAAGTGGAACTGCAGGTACGCCTCGGCCTGCTGCGACTCTCCAGCGCGCTGGATGCCGTCTGCCATTTCGAGCAGTTGGCTGCGCTCGTCATCGGTGGACCGAACGGCCGCGCGGATCGACACCAGCTTCTCCAGCACCCGGCGCGCATCCAGCACCGCCATCTGGTCCTCCACCGAGATCTCGCTCACCACGATCCCCGCGCGCCGGATCACGGTCACGAGACCGTCCATGGCCATGCTCACGACCGCCTCGCGCACCGGCGTGCGGCCGATGTCGAGCAGTTCGCTGAGGGAACCCTCGGTCCAGACGGAGCCCGGCGGCAGGACGAGCGTGACGAACCGCGTCTCCAGTTCCCTGCGCGCTTTTTCGACCAGCGTGGGTTCCGGCGTGGAGTGCAGATCCTTGTGCATATATCGTTGGAATCCTTGTGAGATACCAGCGAGGATAGCGTGATCCGCCGGGCTGGATCCTGCTAGCCGCTGCCCCCGCTGCCGCTGCCGGTGCCCCCGGCGGGCGCGGCATCCGCCGCCCGCCCGAAGCGCGTGCGGTCGCGCCAGATCTCCAGCAGCGCCACGGTCAGCGCAAGCACCAGCGGACCGATCACCACGCCCGGCGCGCCGAACGCCACGAGCCCGCCCACGATCGCGACGAACACCGCCAGCGTGTGCAGCCGCAGCCGGTCGCCGACCAGGATCGGATAGAGCAGGTTGTCGATCAGCGCCACCACGACCGAGCCCCAGACGGTCAGCACCAGCGCCTTCTCCCAGCTGCCTTCGAGCAGCAGGAACAGCGCCGCCGGCACCCAGACGGCCGCCGCGCCGAGCAGCGGCAGGATCGACAGCAGGAACATCACCGTGCCCCAGAGCAGCGGCGCCGGAAGGCCGAGCCACCAGAACATCAGACCGCCCAGCAGCCCCTGGACCGCGGCCACCAGCAGCGTGCCGAGCACGCTCGCGCGCACCACCTCCGAGACGCGCTGGAACATGCGGTCGGTTTCGGTGCCCGTGAGCGGCAGCATCGTGCGCACGTACGCGAGCGCCTGCGCCCGGTCGCGCAGCAGGTAGAACAGCGCAAAGAAGGTCACGAGCAATTGCACGCCGGCCCAGATCGAACCCGCGAGCAGGCCCGACATTCGCGGCGCGACCTGCTTGGCAATGTCCTCGCCCGACGGCGCCTGCCGCGCCACCCATTCGACCACCGGCGCCAGCGCGGGCTGCGCCTGCACCGCCTTGTCGACGCGGCTCCGCACCGATTCGGACCGCATCCGGTCCCAGCCCTCCGCCGCGCTGTTCACCGCGGAAGGCGCAAAGGCCACGATGGGCGCGACCACCAGCGCGCACAGCAGGCCCGTCACGAGGCCGGCGCTGAGGTTCGGCCTGCGCAGGCGCTCGCAGAGGCGGCGGTGCATGCGCGCACCGAGGATCGCAAGCGTCAGCGCCCAAGCCATCGCGGGCATGAAGGGCTCGGCCATCTTCCAGCACAGGTAAAGCGCCAGTGCCGTGGCCGCCATCAGGAGCAATGCCGACGTCCGCGCGCGCGTGAACCAGCCGGTGTCGCGGCGCGGCGATGCGTTGTCTTCGCTCGGCGGTCGGGGCGATGGAGCGGTCATGTGTGTCAGCGGGCCCGCAGGAACGGGCCAGCATAGCGGCGCAGGGGGTTCTGGACAAACCTGGCAATTTGTCTAACATGAGATACACCATGCCGTCTTCTTCTCCTCCGACCACAGCGACGGCAGACCGCCGCCTGCAGGCATTCGGCCGGCACATCCGTGCGCGCCGCCAGGCGCTCAAAGTCAGCGCCACGCATGCAGCGGAAGCCGCTGGGGTGTCACGGATGACGCTGCACCGCATCGAGCGGGGCGAGCCCTCGGTCACCATCGGGGCCTACATGAATGCGCTCGAGGCACTCGGGCTCGGCGTCGACGTGGTCCCATCGTTCGGGCCGTCCGCCCTGTTGGCTGTGCCCGGAGGCATCCCGGTCGCGGATTACCCGCAACTGCGCCGCCTCGCGTGGCAGTTGGCGCCCGGCACCGAGCTCACGCCCGCGGAAGCATGGGGCATCTACGAACGCAATTGGCGCCACATGGATCCGGCGCTTCTCGACGAGCGGGAGCGCCGTCTTCTCGAAGACTTGGCGCAAATGCTCGGCAAGAAACCGCTGCATGTTTGAACGCCCGCACCATCAGCGCATCGCACAGGTGCTCGCCGCATTGGACGCGGACATGCTGGCCCACAACCACTGTTTCTTCGGCGGCGGTACGGCCATCGCGCTTCGCTACGGCGAGTTCCGCGAATCCCTGGACATCGACTTCCTTGTCTCGGACATCGATGGATACCGGCAGTTGCGCCAGGCGCTGACCGGAAATCAAAGTCTCGGCGCACTGATACGCCGGGGGTCCGATGTGGCCCAAGCCGCAGAACTTCGCGCCGACCAATACGGCATCCGGTCAGCGGTGCGGGTGAGCGACGTCGACATCAAGTTCGAAATCGTGCTCGAGGCCCGCATCGAACTCGAACTTCCGGGGCCGCACGACATGTTGGGTGGCGTTCTCGCACTCACGCCCCTGGACATGGCGGCAGGAAAGTTGCTCGCGAACTCGGACCGCTGGGCCGACGACAGCGTGTTCAGTCGCGACCTCATCGATCTGGCCATGATGAACACAGGTTCGACGCTGCTGCGCCGAGCAGCGGAAAAGGCCAGGAAAGCCTACGGCAACAGCATCGACGAAGACCTTTCCAAGGCCGTCGACGCGCTGCGGGTCCGCGAGGGTCGCCTGGCCCGTTGCATGGCCGTGCTGCAAATGTCTTCGATCGCGCCCGCAGTGCTCTGGCGTCGGATCAAGGCGCTCCGGCCGTCCTGACTTCGCTTTTCCGGCGCGTCCATCGCGCGCGATGCCGGCATTTTTAACACCCGTAAATTCATCCGCACCGAAATTCCGGTCCACGGCCTGTGCGATGTAACCCTGCGCAAACGCCTCCGAACTGATCCCACGGCCGCAGCAGCCTGCGTCCGTGTCCGGGGAAGGATGCCGCGCCATCCGGCGCGGCCTTTTCAACATCATCATTTCGGAGAAATCACATGTCCCTCACCAAGCCTTCTTTTGCCGCCGCCATCGCCGGCACCGCCGCCATGTTCGCGCTCTCGGCCTGCGCCGCGACCCCGCCCAAGGGCAGCACCGGCCAGGCCATCGCGGCGAGCGACAAGGTGCATTGCTACGGCCTGCACGAGTGCAAGGGCATGGCCGACTGCAAGACCACCGAGAACGCCTGCAAGGGCCAGAACGCCTGCAAGGGCCACAGCTTCAAGGCCGCGCCCGCGGGCGAATGCCTGTCGAAGAACGGCGTGATCGGCGACATCACGGCCAAGAAGTAAGCCATGCACGCGGCGCCTGCCTTGCGGCCGGGCACGGCGCCCGGCTTCGGCCTGGGCCTTCGTACGGCCCATTACCGCGACTTCCTGGATGCGCCGCAGCCGGTGGACTGGCTGGAGGTCATCTCCGACAACTACATGGTCCCGGGCGGCAAGCCGCTCGCCACGCTCGACGCGCTGCGCGAGCGCTATCCGGTCGCGATGCACGGCGTGTCGCTGTCGATCGGCAGCGTCGACGGCCCCGACCCGCTCTACCTGCACAAGCTGCGCATGCTGGCCGACCGGGTGCAGCCGATGTGGATCTCCGACCACCTGTGCTTCACCGGCGTCAACGGCCACAACACGCACGACCTGCTGCCGCTGCCCTGCACCGAAGAAGCGCTGCGGCTCGTGGTGCGCCATGTGCAGCAGGTGCAGGATGTCCTCGGGCAGCGCATCCTGCTCGAGAACGTGTCGAGCTACCTGAGCTTCTCGGCCTCGACGATGGCCGAGTCCGAATTTCTTGCGCAGGTCGCGCAGCAGGCCGACTGCCTGATCCTGCTCGACCTCAACAACGTGCACGTCAGCGCGGTGAACCACGGCTTCGATGCGCTCGCGTACCTGCGCGCCATGCCGGTCGACCGCGTGCGCCAGTTTCACCTGGCCGGCCACACCGACCATGGCGACCACCTCGTGGACACGCACGACCATCCCGTGGCCGACCCGGTATGGGCGCTCTATCGCGCGGCGCTGCAGCGCTTCGGCCCGGTCGCGACGATGATCGAACGCGACGACCACATCCCGCCGCTGGCCGAACTGCTGGCCGAGCTCGACCTCGCGCGCCGCATCGCGGCCGACACGCTGCGGGAAGCCGCATGACAGCGCTGGCCGCGCTGCAGCAAGCCTTGCAGGCGCACCTGCTGCATGGCGACGAAGCGATCGCCGGCGCGCTGCAGCGCGGCGGCATCGGCATTGCGCGGCGCCTCGCGATCTACCGCGACGGCTACCGGCTGCGCCTGCTCGCCGCGCTGAAGGACAGCTACGGCCACCTGGCCCGCTGGCTCGGAGACGACGAGTTCGACGCGCTCGCGCTGGCCTGGATCGATGCTCATCCCTCGCAGGGCCACAGCCTCAACGACTACGGCGCCGGATGGCCGCACTGGCTGCAAGAGGCCTGCCCCGAGGCGCCCGTACGCAGCGAGCTCGCGCAAATGGACTGGGCACTGCGGCGCGCCTTCGACGGCCGCGACAGCCCGGTGCTGCAGCGCGAAGACCTGGCCGCCCTGCCGCTCGATGCCTGGGCCGAGGTCGGCTTCGCGCCGGTGCCGACCTGGACGCTGCTCGAACAGCGCCACAACACGCTCGCGCTCTGGCTCGCGCTCGACGGCGAGCAGGCGCCGCCGGCCGTGCAGGCGCTGGCTGCACCGCAAACGGTGATGGTGTGGCGCAAGCAACTGCAGCCGCATTTCCGCAGCATCGCCGCCGACGAGCGCGATGCGCTGCAGATGCTGCACGACGGCAGCCGCTTCGCCGACCTGTGCGGCCAGATGGCGGCGCAAGACCCGGAGCGCGCGCAGGAGGTGGCCGAGACCGCCGGCCGCTGGCTGCAGCGCTGGCTCGACGAGGAACTGCTCGCCGGCCTGACCGGGCGCTGAACCAGGCTTGCCCGCGGCGCCTCAGCCGGCGCTCTTCCGGGCCGCGCGCGGCGCGGCATCCTGCCTGCGGCAGTCGGCGCACTGCCCGTAGAGCGTCAGCTCGTGCCCATCGACGCGGAATCCCTTCGGTGCCAGCGCCGAGAAGTTGCCCGGGCAGGCGTGCACGTCGAAGACGCGTGCGCACGTGCGGCACTGGAAGTGATGGTGATGGCCATGCCGTGCCGACTCGTAGCGCGGCGCCTCGCCCGGCAGCTCGACCGCGCGGATCTCCTCGGCCTCGGCCAGGAGCTTGAGGTTGCGGTAGACGGTGGCGATGCTCAGCGCGGCCACCTCCTGCTGCGCCGCCTCGAGGATCTCCTGCGGCAGCAGCGGCCGCGCCGAGCCGTCGATCACGCTGCGGATCGCGGCCTTCTGGCGCGTGCCGCGCTGCGCGGCCGCGGGCGCTTGCGCGGCGCGGGATGGAACGGTTCGGGTCGGAGTGGAAGCGGCCATGGGCAGGGGAGCAAGGAGGCGCGCTGCGCTGCACCGCACAGCACGCCCCGGAGAAAGTCGGGAAACCAAGTCTAGCCCCTCGAACCACTTCGCCGGCGCACGCGGATGCGCGGAGTGACGCGGCGCACGTCAATGGTTGAAAAGGTAAATTGCTATTGCGAATGCAATATCATTATTGCTTTCACTGCCCCGCACCGCCCTGCCGCCCCGCGGCCTTCCAGACCATGAACGCGCGCCCGAAGAGATCCCGTCCCCGCCTCCCCTCCTCCCTCGCCCTGGCCGTCGGCGTCGGCTGTTCGGCCGGCGCCGCCGCGCAGGCACCCGTGCAGACGCTCGGCGAGATCAGCGTGACCGCCGACAGCGAGGAGAACGCAGCGCGGCAGATCCGCCGCACCCGCGTCACGAACGACAGCACCGGCCTGCCCGCGGCGCTCAGTGTCATCACGCCCGAAGAGATCGGCACGCTCAACGTGGGGCGCGACATCTCCAACGTGTTCCGGCGCGTGCCCGGCGTGGTCGCGTCGGTCCAGAGGCGTCGCCGAGTCGTCTCCTCGACCACGTCGAC
>CAMLCW010000059.1 GCA_946478645.1 uncultured Variovorax sp. | reverse complement strand
GCTCGGAGCGGGCAATGGCAACACAAACCATCGAGTGCGGCGCTGCTTGCTCGATTACGGTCGAGCTTGCGCCCGCTCCACCTTCCGAAGAGAACATGCAAGACATTGCGCTGCTCTTCGGCCTTTTTCTCGTGGCGGCCGTCATCGTGTTCTGTGCACGGCAGTTCCTCAAATTCTTCGACGCCACGCCCCATGACTGAGAGACGCTATGCCTTCTTCCATCGAACTCATGTTCGCGCTTGGCTCGTTGCTGCTGCTTTGGGTGGCGTTTGGCTGAACGCGCATGCTGTTAGCAAGGGCAACATTGGCCGCGCCGGCATCACGCAAACCGGGCGCACTACGTCGATTACCCCAGGCTCGCCGCCGACGAACAGCGGCGGCAGCACCATTCCGATTTCGCCTTCCATGGGTGGTTGGACCCAGGCTGGCAACTACGGCATGCCCACCGGCGCTACGGGTCCGACGATTGGGCACGTTGGCTTCAATGGGCAGTTCGTTGTTGGGGGGTCCGGGGCAATCAAATATCCGGTTTCCGGTAGCTATTCCATTCCGTGGAGTACGGTTGCTGCTGGCGCGGCTGGCGTGATCTGCGTCGTCGGTACAGCGGGCGCATGCGCCATCGGCACGGGGGTTGCTGCGGCCTCTCCGTACATCATGAATTGGCTTGAGCGCGCCGGCTTGTCTCGCAACGCGCAGACGGGGGATGTCGAGCAGCCGGACCCGTTGAAGTGCACGAGTGCGCCCTGCTACTTCTGGGGTTGGGGCGACGTTTTCAATTACCCCACGTACCACGCGGCGTGCGCTGCCAAGCCTGCGCAGTTCAAGGCCTCCAATCCCTCTTTCAATTTCGTCTTCATAAGCGCCGTGTTGTCCACGGGCACGCAGGCCGTGTGCACGATCCAGCGCACCACCCTGAGCGGTCAAGACCCGACGTTCCTTGAGGACAACGTATTCCGCAGCACGCAGCGCGACCCCGATCCGGCCGCGCCCGGCATTCCGAAGACCCTCGCGGAGCTGATTCAGGAGTTGACCAAGGTCGCACCCGACCCCCGCGTGTGGGGCGAGACCATCGAACGCGGTGCCGAGGTTCCGATTCCTAACCCGACAGTCACCGGCCCCACGCAGATTCAGGGCCCCGAGCGCACGACGACTAACCCCGATGGCTCGCGAACTGTGACGCGCACCACGCACAATTTTCAGCCGTCCGGTAACACCGTTACGAACACAAGCAACGTGACGACGACGACGACTTACAACATCGACAACAGCGTGCGGAGTACGTCTACGACGACTGAAACGCCCGTTGATGAGCAACCGCCTGAGGGCGAGTGCGAGAAGCGCCCGAACAGCATCGGGTGCCAAGAGCTTGACCCGCCCGAGGACGGTGAGATTCCGAAGGAAACGAAGACGATCACCTTCGCAGAAGAGCCCGTGTTCGGCGGCGGGAGCTGCCCGAGTGACAAACAGTGGTCGAGCGGCGTGCTCGGTGGCAGCTACAAGGTGGTGGATTGGCAGACCTTCTGCGATCACGCTTTGCCCGCTCGTTTTCTGGTGCTGCTGCTTGCAACGTTCGCAGCATTTCTCATCGTCATGCCGGGGAAAGAGGTGCGTACATGAAAGTCGGCGTTTGGCTTCTGTCGATGGTCCAGCCGCTCCTGGCGAAGTTCCTCACGGTGCTCGGCTTTAGCGTGATCACCATCGTGGGTATGGAATCGGTGATCGCGCAGCTAAAGACGCAGATCGTTTCAACGATGGGCGCGCTGCCCGCGGACGCGTTCAACTTCGCGCTGTTCATCGGCATTGGCAAGGCAATCGGCATCATCTTCGGCGCGTGCACGACGAAGCTGCTGCTGTGGTCGATCCAGAACGCCACGAGCATCGTTGGCAAGAGTAACGGCTGATGCTGACCGTCTGGACGGGCCTTCCGGGCTCGGGCAAAACATCCGGCGTCATCGAGAAGGTGCTCATGCCCCTGGCCGCCAAGGGCTGGATCGAGCACGCGATTGATCCCGAAGGCAACAAAGTCGAGGTCAAGCGCAAGCTGTGGACCAACATCAACGGCTTGTTGTTGGAGCACGAGAAGATTGACGCCGACGATCTGCTGCGCTGGCACGAGTGGGTGAAGCCCGGCGATCTGATCGTGTTCGATGAGGTCCAAAAGCCCTGGCCGCTCACGGGCGCCAACAAGGAACAACCGAAGTGCATCACCGAGCTGGAGACGCATCGGCACTACGGCATCGACATGCATCTGCTGACGCAGCATCCGATGCTCATCAATGCGGCCATCGTGCGGCTTGCCGGCCAGCACTTCCACGTCCGCAAGCTCGGCAATTCGCGTTTCGCCACGATCTACGAATGGGACGGCGTCAGCCGCACGTTGCTCTTCAAGAATTCGTTCTCGAAGAAGCCGTGGCGGCGCTCCAAGGCGGCTGAGAAGGTCTATCGGTCCAGTTCGCTGCACACCAAGCAGAAGCGTTCACTGCCAACGGTGCTGTTTGGCGTTTTCTTCGCGGCCGGGCTGATCGCGCTGCTCGGGCCGACCGTCGCCGAGCGCATCGGCAACCGGATCAATCCCAAGCCCGCAGAGGCCGTCAAAGTGTCGGCAGAGGGGGTAGTGACGCCCGAGGGTCAAAAGCTCGCTGTAGGGCCGGCTGGGCCTCCTGCCGCGCCGGCGAGCCAGCCAGGGCACGGGGCGACACCAGCGCCAGTGTTTGCCGGTTGCGCGCGAATCCGCGACCGCTGCCAGTGCTTCGATGAGAAGGGCACCCCAGTGGAGAAGGAGCGGCTGTTCTGCGAGGACATGACCCGCGTTGCATCGGGCATCGGTGCGCCTCTCGATCATCTTCGAGACGATGGCGCGCTGCATCGCGAGCGGTTGACTCGCTTGGCGTGGGCCGACAACGACAGGGAGGTTCTCACGTACATGCAAAAGCGTGCCGAGAGTGCTGCTGTCGCATCGGTGGCCGCTCTCAAGGAGCCCGCACCAGCGAAAGCGCGCTAGCCTGCGACGCGCGCTGTAGCGCAGGGCGGGCAATCGGGCACTTCATTGCTAAGCGGTATTCCGGGGACCCGCTTGCGGGGGGTGGGCCGTCGCGCACCCTGTACCCGGCTTATCGAACCATTCGCCAGATCGCCAGCAGGAGGGCGGCGATTGCGAGCCACACAAGCAACTGCAAAGACCAGTGCCAATCGGCACCCCATAGCTTCGGCGGATTGGCGTTATCCAGAAGGTCTACCGGAGTGCGTCGCTTTCGCGTGGCGAAGGGCCAACGCCCTTTCGATGCTCGAGCATCTTCCGCCCGCTTCCGAGCACGCATTTCCTCTCTGTACCAGTCTCTGTCCTGTATCCCCATGGTGCGCCCGTCCTTTTTGCTGAACTTACAGTCTGATACATGATAATTGGATACGCCCGGGTGTCCACCAGCGAACAGGAGACGCAACTACAACTCGATGCGCTCAAAGCCGCTGGTGTTCGGACCATCTATGCTGAGAAGACCAGCGGCGTCGGCCCACGCCCTGAGCTGCACCGGGCGATGGCGGCGTTGCGACCGGGCTCTACTCTGGTCGTGTACAAGGTGGATCGGCTCGCGCGAAGCCTAAAGGACCTGCTGAACCTGCTTGAACGATTGCGCAGTGGTGGTGCTGCATTGAAGTCGCTCACTGAGCCGGTGGACACGTCGTCGGCGATGGGGGAGCTTGTGTTGCAGATACTCGGGGCGGTCGCGCAGTTCGAACGATCGATCATCCGCGAGCGCTGCGAAGCGGGCCGTGTGGCTGCTCGGGCGAGGGGCGTCCGCTTTGGTCGGGAGCGGATGTTTTCAAAGGCCGAGGATCAGTTGGCCTTTGAGCTGTATACCAGGGGGAATTTGGGTTTTCGAGAGGTTGGTGAGCTGCTTGGAGTCAGCTACACCGCCGCAAGGGATGCGGTCCGGCGCGAGCTGTTGTTGCGCCGCTGACCGAGATTTTTAACGTACAACACTAAAATCTTGCAATGCTGGACGACCGTGCCAAGTTGCTGCTGAAGACGCTGGTAGAGCGCTACATCGCCGAAGGCCAACCGGTCGGGTCGCGGACCTTGTCGCGTTCCTCGGGGCTCGACCTCTCGCCCGCGACCATCCGCAACGTCATGTCCGACCTCGAGGCGCTGGGGCTCATCGCGAGTCCGCACACCTCCGCCGGGCGCATTCCCACCGCCCGCGGCTACCGGCTCTTCGTCGACACCATGCTGACCGCCCAGCGCGAAAGGATGGACGCGCCGAGCCTCGCGCCCGACCAGCCCCAGAAAGTGATCGCCAACGCAGCGAGCCTGCTGTCGAACCTTTCGCAGTTCGTCGGCGTGGTCATGGCGCCGCGGCGCGCATCGGTGTTCAAGCAGATCGAGTTCCTGCGGCTGTCCGACCGGCGGCTGCTGGTGATCATCGTCTCGCCCGACGGCGACGTGCAGAATCGCGTGATCGTGCCCGAGGCCGACTATTCGCAGTCGCAACTGGTTGAGGCCTCGAACTACATCAATGCCCACTACGCGGGGCTGACCATCGAGCAGGTGCGCGACCGGCTCCAGTCCGAGGTCGAGAAGCTGCGTGGCGAGATCGCGGCGCTGATGCAGGCGGCGGTCAAGGTCAGCTCCGAGGTGCTCACCGAAGCCCAGGAAGACGACGTGGTGATCTCCGGCGAGCGCAACCTGCTCTCGGTGTCCGATTTCTCGAGCGACATGGGGCAGTTGCGGCGCGCCTTCGAATTGTTCGAGCAGAAGGCCCAGCTGATGCGCCTGCTCGACGTGTCGAGCAAGGCCGAGGGCGTGCGCATCTTCATCGGCGGCGAAAGCAAGGTCGTGCCGATCGAGGAGCTGTCGATCGTCAGCGCGAACTACGAGGTCGACGGGCAGGTCGTGGGAACGCTCGGCGTCATCGGCCCGACGCGCATGCCCTATGACCGCATGATCCAGATCGTCGACATCACCTCGCGGCTCGTCAGCAACGCGCTGAGCCACCGCAAGTAGAAGCGCCGCGGACGGCGGGCCGCGGCCGCGAATAGAATCGTGGCCTCTCGTGGGCCGTTAGCTCAGTTGGTTAGAGCAGCGGACTCATAATCCGTTGGTCGATGGTTCAAGCCCATCACGGCCTACCAACAGCAACATTTTTGAGCTGCTCCAGGGGGAGGCCAAAAATGCATGCTATACTAGCAAGCTGTGCGGCTGTAGCTCAGTTGGATAGAGTACTTGGCTACGAACCAAGGGGTCGTGGGTTCAATTCCTGCCAGCCGCACCACTCTCTGTAAAAGTCAGGACGCGAAAGCGTCCTGACTTTTTTTTTGCCCGCCGTATGCCGCGGTCAGAAAAGAAACGACAACTGCGGATCGGGCCTGAGGCTTGGCGGCAGCGCGACGTCGTCGGCCTTCCTGCCGATCCCGGTGGCAAACCAGCGAAAGGTGTTGGTGCGCTGGCCGTCTCGCCCCGTGGTCCTCACGAACAGGTAGCCCGAGGTGGCGTTGCCCGACTCATCCACGGGAATCCCGGCGGCCCGAAGCGCTGCAACTTCCGCCCGCGTGCTGGTGTCGTACGGCAACTGGAGCGTGATGGTCGCGTTGTGAATGATCTGGTTGAGCATTGCATCCCGCAAGGTTCGATGGGGCTCAGAGCTTCCTTCCCGTCCAACTCAGCCGTAGCGGAGCAGGCGAAACAAAATTGTGAAGTTTTTCACGGTTCTTTGGAAATGCTAATCGTTTGCCATTGCTGTAACCATTAGTTCACGTGGCTTAGGCCGTTCGGCACTCACCGGCCACCGGGCGCTAAAGTCGATCATTTATCCGATTCACGCAAGGCAACCATGGGCCTCCAGACAGAGCGGCGCGCATTCAACAAGGCCCTGCTGTGCCTCCTGTGCTGCGCGGCCGCCGCCTCAACCTGGGCGGGAAAGATCAGCTGTGTACCGGGCGCCGCGAGCAGCGGCGCGGGGGCGCCTTTCAATGCGATCCGGCGGATCTCGATCGACGAGCATTCGCGCACCGTCAACATGGACGTGGTGCGCACGCGCACGAAGGACACGGAGACCATGGGCAAGATGCGCGGCGAGCTGCTGAGCATGGACGAGAACCAGTCGGGCGAGCCGGTCTACGTCTTCAATGCGATCCCGGCCGCGGGCGCCGACGCCATGAGCCTGTTCCGGCTTTTCAAGACCAGCGAGTGGCGGCTGATCGGCGCCGTCGTGAGCTTCGCCCACAAGGTGCCCGCGCTCCGCAGTGTCGAGCCGGGCGTGGTCTTCGACTGCCGGCGGTCGGAGATGGGTTGAGACAATTTGAATTCAGAGGTTGTGCCTTGAGCAAAGCATTCACGAAGGAATCCGACACCGAGAGCGACGAGGACGGCGGCGATGTCGCCATGCCTGCGTTGCCGAGCGGCAGCAAGAACTACATCACGCCGGCCGGCTACGCCCGCTTGCGCGAGGAACTGCTCCAGCTCATGGACGAGGAGCGGCCGAAGGTCGTCGAGGCCGTGCACTGGGCCGCGAAGAACGGCGACCGCTCCGAGAACGGCGACTATCTCTATGGCAAGAAGCGCCTGCGCGAGATCGATCGCCGGATCCGCTTTCTCTCCAAGCGCCTCGAGATCGCCGAGGTGACCGACCCCTCGGTGCACCACGGCAGCGACCAGGTCTTCTTCGGTGCGACGGTGCGCTATGTGGACGAGACCGGCGACGAGCGCAGCGTCACCATCCTCGGTATCGACGAGGCGGACAGCGCCCAGGCGCAGGTCAGCTGGATCTCGCCGATCGCGCGGGCCTTGCTCAAGTCGCGCGAAGGCGACGTGGTGAAGCTCGTCTCGCCCGGCGGTGCGCACGAGGTCGAAGTGATGTCGGTGCGCTATCCCGCGCCGGGCCCTGCGGCGCAGTAGCCGTCGCCCGTCTTTGCCTCAGGGCGCGGGAACGACCCGCGAAGCGGTCAGCACCGATGGCGTGCGCCGCGCGGCACGCAGCACCGCGTCGAGGTGGGTGCGGTCGCGCACCGCGATCACGAAGCGCAGGTCGGTCGAGTCCTGCGGTGTTTCGTCGGCCATCTCGACGTGGGTGATGTCGGCTTCGGCGTTGGCGAGCGTGGCGGCGACGCGCGCGAGCACGCCCTTGTCGTTGCGCACCGTGATGACGACGCCGGTCTCGAAAGCGCGGGTCGGCTCGTCGGACCACTCGACCGCGAAGAAGCGTTCGCTGTCCTTGTGCCGCAGCCGCTGGCCAACGCCGCAGGCCTCGGTGTGGACGACCAGCCCCTCACCGTGCCCCAGGTAGCCGACGATGTCGTCGCCCGGAATCGGCCGGCAGCACAGCGCGAAGCGCACCGACGAGTTTTCGCTGCCATCGAGCGTGACGGCGCCCTGCGAAATGGTTTCGTGCGAAATGAAGCGTTCGCGGCTCAGCAGCAGTGCGTCGGGGCGTTCGCCCAGTTCGGAGAGCATGGCCACGAGCCGCTTGGCGACGATGCTGGCGATGCGCTTGCCCAGGCCGATGTCGGTCAGCAGCTCGGAGCGCGTGCGGTTGCCCGTGAAGCGCAGCAGCTTCTCCCAAAGCGCCTGGTGTTCCGCGTCGTCGGCCGGCAGCTTGCTGAGGCCTTCGGCCCGCAGCGCCTGCGCGAGCAGCTTCTCGCCCAGGCCTTCGGATTCGGCATGCGCGAGCGTCTTCAGGTAGTGGCGGATCTTGGAGCGCGCGCGCCCCGTGCGCACGAAGCCGAGCCAGGCCGGGTTGGGCGTCGACACCGGCGCGGTGATCACCTCGACCACGTCGCCGTTCTTGAGTTCGGTGCGAAGCGGCACCTGGTCGCCGTTGATGCGTGCCGCCGAGGTGTGGTCGCCGATGTTGCTGTGGATGGCGTAGGCGAAGTCGACCACCGTGGCGCCGCGCGGCAGCGCGAGTATCTGGCTCTTGGGCGTGAAGACGTAGACGGCGTCTGGGAACAGGTCGACCTTGACGTGGTCCCAGAATTCGGCGGCATCGCGGGTTTCGTCCTGGATGTCGAGCAGCGACTGCAGCCACTTGTTGCCGAGGCGGTCGTTGCCGGCCGCGTTGGGTTCGGCGGCCTTGTAGAGCCAGTGCGCGGCCACGCCCGACTCGGCCACCACGTGCATGGCTTCGGTGCGCAGCTGGAACTCGACGCTCACGCCCGCCGGACCGACCAGCGTGGTGTGCAGCGACTGGTAGCCGTTGAGCTTGGCGATCGCGATGTGGTCCTTGAACTTGCCCGGCAGCGGCTTGTACATCTGGTGCAGGATGCCCAGGCCGGTATAGCAGGCGATCACATTGGGCACGATCAGCCGGAAGCCGTAGATGTCGGTCACCTGGGCAAAGCTCAGGTGCTTCTCCTCCATCTTGCGGTAGATGGAATAGAGCGTTTTTTCGCGCCCGGCGATGCGCACCGTCATGTTGGCGGTGGCGAAGGCGGTTTCGACCTCGCGCTGTACCTTCTGGATGAGGTCGCGCCGGCGCCCGCGCGCCTTGGCGACGGCCTTCGACAGCGTCGCGTAGCGCCAGGGCTTGAGGTGGCGGAACGACAGTTCCTGCAGTTCGCGGTAAGTCTGATTGAGGCCCAGCCGGTGCGCGATGGGCGCATAGATCTCGAGGGTCTCGCGCGAGATGCGGGCCCATTTCTCGCGCGGCGCGTCGGCCAGCGTGCGCATGTTGTGCGTGCGGTCGGCCAGCTTGACCAGGATCACGCGCACATCCCGCGCCATCGCCAGCAGCATCTTGCGGAACGACTCGGCCTGGTTCTCTTCGCGGGTGTTGAACTGCAGCTTGTCGAGCTTGGTCAGGCCGTCGACCAGCTCGGCCACCGGGGCGCCGAAGCGCTCGATCAGTTCGGGCTTGGTGACGCCGCAGTCCTCGATGGCGTCGTGCAGCAGGGCGGCCATGAGCGCCTGGGCGTCGAGCTTCCATTCGGCGCATTGCGCCGCCACGGCGATCGGGTGGGTGATGTAGGGCTCGCCGCTGTTGCGCAGCTGGCCGAGATGGGCCTCGTCGGCAAAGCGGTAGGCGCGGCGGACCAGCTCGGTGTCTTCGGGGCCCAGGTAGTCGAGCCTGGCGGTGAGCGCGGCAAAGCTCGCGGCGGCCGCATTCAGCGCCGCGGGGCTTGGCTTCGGCATGCCCGAAGGGGCATGGGACTGGCTTTTGGCGACCGCGCTCATCCTGTCACTTTAGCGTGACCGCTGTATGGACGCGTCCGGACGTAAAAAAAGCACCGCGAAGCGGTGCCTTTTCGTTGCAGGTCTGCGTCAGATCAGCCCGGCACTTTCTTGAGCATCTCGAGGCCGATTTTGCCTTCGGCGATCTCGCGCAGGGCGGTCACGGCGGGCTTGTTCTTGCTCTCGATCTTGGGTGCATGGCCCTGGCTCAGCATGCGCGCACGGTAGGTGGCGGCCAGGACCAGCTGGAAACGGTTGGGAATCTGGGTCAGGCAATCTTCGACGGTGATGCGGGCCATGGTGGATCTTTCGGTCGGTGAGCAGGGGCAGGAATCAGGGGATGTTCAGTGCGGCGAATGTGTCGGCACGTGCGCGGCGCTGTGCAGAGTACCGAAGCCGCTGCGCGTGGACGATCGCCTTGAGATCGAAAAGCGCGCGCTCAAATAACTCGTTGATTATAACGAAGTCGAATTCTCCGGCCCGGGCCATCTCTTCGGCGGCATTGCGCAGGCGCAGTTCGATGACCGCCGCGCTGTCCTCGCCGCGGCGCTCGAGCCGGGAGCGCAGTTCTTCCCAGCTCGGCGGCAGGATGAAGATCATCACGGCGTTGGCGAAGGTCTGGCGGATCTGCAGCGCGCCCTGGAAGTCGATTTCGAGGATCACGTCGGCCCCCTGGGCGATCCGCTCCTCGATGGCCTTCTTGGAGGTGCCGTAGCGCTGGCCGTGCACATGGGCCCATTCGACGAAACCGTCGGCCGCGACCATGGCGTCGAATTCGGCGGGCGACACGAAGAAGTATTCGCGGCCGTGCTTTTCCTGGCCGCGCGGCGACCGGGTGGTGTGCGAGACCGACGGCTGGACGGCCGAATCGAGCTCCATGAGCGCCTTCACCAAGCTCGACTTGCCGGCACCGCTCGGTGCCGCCACCACAAAGATGTTGCCTGGGTAATCCATGGGCTCGTTCATTCGATGTTCTGTACCTGTTCGCGCATCTGCTCGATCAGCACTTTCATGTCCACGCCGATGCGCGTGAGCTCCAGTGCCGCCGACTTGGAGCCCAGTGTATTGGCCTCGCGGTGCAGTTCCTGGATCAGGAAGTCGAGCCGCTTGCCGATCTCGCCGCCCTTCTTGAGCAGGCGCTCGATCTCGTCGAGGTGCGAATTGAGCCGCGTGAGCTCTTCCGCCACGTCGATGCGGATCGCGAATGCGGTCGCCTCGGTCAGCGCGCGGTCCTGGGCGGCTTCGGGCAGGGTGCCGCCGGTCAGGCCCATGGCTTCCTGCCAGCGCTCGAGGAAGCGCGTGCGCTGCTGCTCGACGAGCTGCGGCACCAGCGGGCCGGCCTGCTCGACCAGCGCGCGCAGCTGGGCCACATGGGCCTCGAGCATCTTCGCGAGGCGGGCGCCTTCGCGCTGCCGGGCCGACATCAATGCCTCGAGCGCCTTGCCGGCCACGCCGAGCAGGTCGGGGCCCCAGTCGCCGCGCGCGGCGCTGTCGCCGCCGGCCAGCCGCAGCACGTCGGCCACGCTGAGTTCGCGCGCACCGGGCAGCCAGGCCCGAATGCCGTCCTGCACCCCGTTGAGCCGCTGCAGCAGCTTCACCGAGGGTTCGACGATGCCCGCCTGGGCGTTGCTTTCGATGGCCGCGCGCACCTCGACCTTGCCGCGTTTGAGTTTGCCCGTGAGCAGTTCGCGCAGCGCGGTTTCATGCTGCCGGAGTTCTTCGGGCAGCTTGAAGCTGAGGTCGAGGAAGCGGCTGTTGACCGAGCGGATTTCGACCCCGAGCCGCCCCGCGGCACCAGGCCCCGCTTCGGCTCCGGAGTGGCTGCCGGTGGTCCCGTTCTGGCCACTGGCATAGCCGGTCATGCTGTAAACTGGCATTGCGCCTCACTGTAATTTTTGCTTGCAGGCACCGAGGCGTCGGCACGGCGTTCGCTTGCCGCACCATCGCCTTCGGGCGAAACTCCCGGATTATGTCAAAGGTCAAGCCTTCGCCCTTGCTGCCCGATACGGTCATCGGTGGTTACCGCATCGTTCGGCGGCTTTCCGCGGGTGGTTTTGGCGTTGTCTACCTCGCGATCGACCCGGCCGGCCAGCAGGTCGCGATCAAGGAATACCTGCCGTCGTCGCTCGCCACGCGCGGCCCCGGCGAACTCACGCCGCAGGTGGCGCCCGAGAAGCTGTCGCTCTACCGGCTGGGCCTCAAGAGCTTCTTCGAGGAAGGGCGCTCGCTCGCGCAGATCTCGCATTCGTCGGTGGTGAGCGTGCTCAACTTCTTCCGCGAGAACGAGACCGTCTACATGGTGATGAACTACCTGGAAGGCGCCACACTGCAGGACTTCATCGTCACCGCCCGCGACCTCAAGCGCCCCAAGGTGTTCCGCGAATCAACCATCCGCTCGCTGTTCGACGAGATCCTGCGTGGCCTGCGCATCGTGCACCAGTACAAGATGCTGCACCTCGACATCAAGCCCGCCAACATCTTCGTGACCGACGAGGACCGCGCGGTGCTGATCGACTTTGGCGCCGCGCGCGAGGTGCTCAGCAAGGAGGGCATCTTCATTCGCCCGATGTACACGCCGGGCTTCGCCGCGCCCGAGATGTACCGGCGCGACTCCTCGATGGGCCCCTGGACCGACATCTACGCCATCGGCGCCTGCATCTACGCCTGCATGCAGGGCTACCCGCCGAACGACGCACCGCGGCGCATCGAGAAGGACCGGCTCACCCTGTCGCTGTCGCGCCTGCGCGGCGTGTACTCCGACAACCTGATGGAAGTGGTCGAGTGGTGCATGTCGCTCGATCCGCTCTCGCGCCCGCAGTCGGTCTTTGCGCTGCAGAAGGAACTGAGCCGCGAAAGCGAGCGGCGCTATACCAAGCTCACCGTCGGCGAGAAGGTGCGGCTTTCCATCGACAACATCCGCTCCTTCGACAAGAAGGCCCTGCCCAGGGCGGCGGCACCCACCACGCGCCCCGCATGAAATTCTCGGTATTCCAGGTCAGCCGCAAGGGCGGCCGGCTCAAGAACGAAGACCGCATGGGCTACTGCTACACGCGCGAGTCGGGGCTCTTCGTGCTGGCCGACGGCATGGGCGGCCATCCCGAAGGCGAGGTCGCGGCGCAGCTCGCGCTGCAGACCATCGCTGCGCTCTACCAGCGCGAAGCCCGGCCCGTGGTCAAGGACCCGAAGGCGTTCCTCGCCGAATCGGCCATGACGGCGCATCAGCAGATCATGCGCTACGCCAGCCACAAGGCCATGCTCGACACGCCGCGCACCACCGTGGTGGCGGCGCTGCTGCAGAACTCGAGCGCCATCTGGATGCACTGCGGCGACTCGCGCCTGTACGTGGTGCGCGACGGCCGCCTGCTCACGCGCACGCGCGACCATTCGCAGGCGGAGCGCCCGCGCGCCGGCGGCGCTCGCGACGCGCCGGTCAACCGCAACCTGCTGCTCACCTGCCTGGGCTCGCCCACCACGCCGCTGTTCGACATCTCGGCGCCGCTGCCGCTGCAGCGCGGCGACCGCATCATGCTGTGCTCGGATGGCGTCTGGGGCGTGCTCGACGATGCCGTCATCGTGCACACGCTGTCGTCCGACAAGCCGGTGTCCGATGCGGCGCCCGACCTGGCCGAGATGGCGTTGCGCAAGGGCGGCGCCCACAGCGACAACGTCACGCTGATCGCGCTCGAATGGGAAATGCCCGACAAGACGGCGGGCGAGGAGCGCGCCGTCTCCACCGATTCGATCAGCGACGGCGTGTTCGCCTCCACCATCCAGGCCGGCATGCCCGCCGACGGCGAGCTCGACGACCTCGACGAGGACGCCATCGAGCGTTCGATTGCCGAAATCAACGAGGCCATCCGCCGCTCTGCTGCAAAGAAGACCTGAGCGCGGCACCGTGCACGCGCCGCGGCCATCGCTTCCGGGCGCCGGCCTTCCATCCCTCTTTTATCTACTGACGCATCTCCTACCCATGACTGCTTTCACACGAAGCGGCGGCCGTGCCGCCGACCAACTGCGCCCGGTGCGCATCACCCGCGGTTTCACCATCCATGCCGAAGGCTCGGTGCTGATCGAGTTCGGCCAGACGCGCGTGCTGTGCACCGCTTCGGTCGAAGAGCGCGTGCCGCCGCACAAGCGCGGCAGCGGCGAAGGCTGGGTCACGGCCGAGTACGGCATGCTGCCGCGCGCCACCCACACGCGCAGCGACCGCGAGGCCGCGCGCGGCAAACAGAGCGGCCGCACGCAGGAGATCCAGCGCCTCATCGGCCGCTCGATGCGTGCCGTGTTCGACCTGGCTGCCCTCGGCGAGCGCACCATCCACCTCGACTGCGACGTGCTCCAGGCCGACGGCGGCACGCGCACCGCGGCGATCACCGGCGCCTTCGTCGCGGCGCAGGACGCCGTCAACAAGCTGCTCGCGGCCGGCACGCTGGCCGCTTCGCCGATCCGCGGCCATGTGGCCGCCATCTCGGTCGGCATCGTCGCCGGCACGCCGCTGCTCGACCTCGAATACACCGAAGACTCGGCCTGCGACACCGACATGAACGTCGTCATGACCGGCGCCGGCCACTTCGTCGAAGTGCAGGGCACCGCCGAGGGCGCCGCCTTCTCGCGCGACGAGATGAACATCCTGCTCGGCCTGGCCGAGAAGGGCATCGGCGAGCTGATCGCAATGCAGCAGCAGGCGCTGCAGCCTTCGTCGTCGAAGTCGTGACCATGAAGCTGGTCCTCGCGTCCAACAACGCCGGCAAGCTGGCCGAGCTCCAGCAGCTGCTGGCCGAGTTGGCCGTCACGCTCGTGCCGCAGTCGGCGCTCGGCGTGGGCGAGGCCGAGGAGCCGTTCCGCACCTTCGTCGAAAACGCCCTGGCCAAGGCCCGCCATGCCAGCGCCGCCACGGGCTTGCCGGCCATCGCCGACGATGCCGGGCTCTGCGTCGATGCCTTCGGCGGGCTGCCGGGCGTCGACACCGCGTTCTATGCCACGCAATTCGGCTATGCCAAGGGCGACGCCAACAACGTCAAGGCGCTGCTCGAACAGCTCGACGGCGTCGTCAACCGCCGCGCGGCGCTCGTCAGCACGCTGGTCGCGCTGCGCGGCCACGACGATCCCGAGCCGCTCATTGCCGTCGGCCGCGTCGTCGGCGAGATCACCAAGGCGCCGATCGGCGACAACGGTTTCGGCTTCGATCCCGTCATGTACCTGCCGAGCTTCGGCAAGACCTTCGCGCAGCTGCCGCCCGAGGTGAAGAACGCGCACAGCCACCGCGGCCAGGCGGCCCAGACCATGCTGGCGCTGATGCGCGAGCGCTGGTTCTGACCGGGCGACCGATGGTTTCGTCAGCTTCCACCGTGGTTCCGATCCAGCCCGTGCCGCAGGCCGGCGCGCCGCAGGCCAACGACGTGTTGCACTGGATGCGGCCCGGCCCGCTGCAGCTCGCCGCGCTGCCGCCACTGTCGCTCTACATCCATCTGCCCTGGTGCCTGCGCAAGTGCCCGTACTGCGACTTCAACTCGCACGAGTGGCGCGCCGCGAGCGCGGCCGAGATCGACGGCATTCCCGAAGCCGCCTACATCGATGCGCTCGTGGCCGACCTCGACGCCGCGCTGCCGCTCATCTGGGGCCGCACCGTCCACACCATCTTCATCGGCGGCGGAACCCCGAGCCTGTTCTCGCCGCAGGCCATCGACCGCATGCTCGGCGACGTGCGCGCCCGCCTCAAGCTCGCGCCCGACTGCGAGATCACGCTCGAGGCCAACCCCGGCACCTTCGAGCGCAACCGCTTTCGCGCCTACCGCGCCGCTGGCGTCACGCGGCTGTCGGTGGGCGTGCAGAGCTTCAACGACGAGCACTTGAAGGCGCTCGGCCGCGTGCACGACCGCGCGCAGGCCATCGCTGCCGCCGAAGAAGCCGCGAGCGCCTTCGACACCTTCAACCTCGACCTGATGTACGCGCTGCCGGGCCAGACCCTCGAAGGGCTCGACACCGACCTGTCGCAGGCGCTCGCGCTCGCGCCGCCGCACCTGTCGGTCTACCACCTCACCATCGAGCCCAACACCTGGTTCGCCAAGTTCCCGCCGGCGCTGCCCGAGGACGACATCGCCTACGCCATGCTCGACCGCATCACCGAGCGCACCGCCGCGGTGGGCCTGCAGCGCTACGAGGTGTCGGCCTATGCGAAAAGCGGCCACGTGTGCGCGCACAACCTCAACTACTGGCAGTTCGGCGACTACCTCGGCATCGGCGCCGGCGCGCACAGCAAGCTTAGCTTCGCGCACCGCATCGTGCGCCAGGTGCGCTTTCGCGAGCCGCGCCTCTACATGGAGAACGCCCGCGCTGGCGCGGCCGTGTCGCAGAGCGACGAAGTCGGGCTGGCCGACCTGCCGTTCGAGTTCATGCTCAACGCGCTGCGGCTGAAGGAGGGCTTCACGCTGCCGCAGTTCAGCGAGCGCACCGGGCTTGCGATGACGAGCATCCAGAAAGGGCTGGAAGAAGCCGAACGCAAGGGCCTGGTTGCGCGCGACCTGACCCGCGTGTGGCCCACCGAGCGCGGGCTGGATTTTCTGAGCGACCTGCAGTCGTTGTTTCTGCCCGAAGGATGACGGACCTTGCCCGCGGGTAAAATCGCGGGCTTCGGAGAGTTGGGTGAGTGGTTTAAACCAGCAGTCTTGAAAACTGCCGACGCGAAAGCGTCCGTGAGTTCGAATCTCACACTCTCCGCCAGCAATCGATGTTCCTTATCGACGCTCGGGCAGTTCGGTATCCTTACCCATCCACGTCCCCATCCGTCGGCAGTGCGACTGCGTGAGCCTATCCACGTGAACGCGATCACACGAATTAGGAGATTTTTTCTCAGGCGGGCGCTCAGTCGGGCGGCCAGGAAGGTGGCTCCTGACCGAATCCCGATGACAGCGCCTCGCGCTTTGCAGCGCGACTACTATGAGGTGCATTTGTTCCGCGGAGACGCGGATGCTGGCGACCTGATGCTCGACGCAGTTGAGGGCAATACGGTCAAGCTAAGGCAGCATGATGGGAGCACGTACGCCACTCCACAGGCGCTACAGGTTCGAGACTTGGACGGCATAAATGTCGACATCCGCTTCTATCTGGGTCTGCACGAGTTTCGTTCTCGGAATCCCATCACGTTTGAGCTTGCTAGCCTCACGGGCTACTATCGTTTCCAAATTTGGGTTGAGGCGATCAAGCAACGGCTCTACAACCGCAAGCCCTTGATTGTGCGAGAGCGTTACGCCCTGCTCAAAGAGTTGGTCGGCCGAACATGTGAAGACCGCCGCACCCGCTTCACCACAATTGGGCTGGTTGGGGAATTGAATGGAGCGCGAGCCGTTCGACACCCCCAATTCAGGCAACAGGTCGACTATTACGGCCTGCTATTGGATTCGCTGGTTGATGAGCAACTGCTATCACATAGAGATGGGACGTACTCAGTGCTTCCAAGGGCACTTGCCGCGATGAACAATTACGAGGATGAGCTCCGAAGGCATGGGGACAATTTTCGCCTCCAGGTAATCCTGGTCTTGCTGGCCTTAGTTTCGGCTGTGGCTGCCGTAGCACAAGCGGTCTCCACATGGAAGACGCCGGGGGCTTAGAGGATGGGGACGATCTCTGGCGCATGCCTTTTATCTACTGAGGCTTTTTGTTTCGAAGTGATTCGCCCGATGGTCGGTCGATTTTGTGCCCGGTGGATGCCCCCATCCGCGTACCCATGTGGAATCGTGCGATTGGATGAGACTTTGTGACCCTTGCTGAAGGTAGAGAGTGCGTGACGCTCATCGACGGATTGGCCGCCAGTGCGTCTGCATGAGGCGTCATGCCGGTATGCGCCTGATGGTCAGACTCTCTCCAGTCATCGATGTTTCTCATCGGTGCTCGCCCAGTTCGATATCCTTACCCATCCGCCGGCAGTGCGACTGGGTGATATTGTCTGAGCCCTTCTGGACCCTGTGTCAGGCACAGTTTGGCTTGGAGGCATTACGCTCATGGATCATGACTCGAATAGTTCGTTGTGGCATCAAGTCACGCGAATCGCTTGGCTTAGTGGCGGGCTCGTCGCGATCAGTCAGCCCGGCCCGCTTGTGAAGATATTTGCGGGCGCGGGTAGTCGTGTTGTGCTCGGCCAGTTCAACTTGCGCGCCTACCCGGAGCTTTTGGGCGCGTTGCGTCATTTTGGGTATGTCGTCATTGGCATGACATTCATAACGACTGCTGATGAGGCGTCGGGATTGGCGTCTCCGGAGTTTCTCGCCCAGTCGGCTGAAGGCGATTGGCGGGCCAGAGATGCGCAACAGAACTGGCGACGAATTGCGTTCCACGCTGGCCAGAAGGACATGATGTTGCTGTCCGATGTCGCTGCACGAATTGCCTCGGGACTGAGCTCCGGCCAGACAAGGTTACAGCACTTGTGCAGCGCTTATGCGGTCCAGCTTCGCAGCCAAGTTCGAGCGCTGCCAGCAAAGACCCCTTCCCGCTTCAAAGATACGAACTCACCAGCTGTGTACCTTGCGATTCATGCCATGTTCTGGGAACTGGCGGTCTTACGAGATACGTTGGCAGAGTTTGCTGCACGGTTCGTGTTTGGCCTCACGGGCATTTCTGCAATGCGCGGCCTTGTTGGAAACCTGAAAAAGCGTGACGTATCGAACCCGTTACAAGGCGAGTTGCTCGATGCGTCGGATGAAGACAACCGCGGTTGGTTGTCTTTGTTCTCGGCGTATCGGAATCTCTTCACGCACGGGGCGCCGTTGCAGGACGTAGTGGGAGTGTCGTTCGCGGTGTTGGACAACGAGGTCTTGAGCGATGGCACCACGGTGCCGACGATCTACTACCCACTCCCGGCTGACGCGGCGAATCTTTCTCGAAAGAGGTCGGCCGGTCCGCTGCACGAGACCTTCGCAGAACTTATCAATTCGCTCACGGATGAGCCACCCAACAAGGTCGTTGAGCCAGATGCGCTCAGCTACCTCGCCGTGACGTTTGATCGCCTAGTAGGGCTCGCTCAGAAAATGCTGCCTTCATCGCCAGTGCCTGCTCACGATATCGTGTTGACGGACGCAGACATCGTCGGAGAAACCACGCTTTCAGGCGGAAGCTAACTTGGGCTACGCGCGCTCTTCGACTAGCTCGGAAGGCGGAACGCCAATGGCCTTGCATACTGCAATCCGTCGAACTATTGTTCGTTGCTCAACCCCAACGCGAAGGTCCTTTGCTTCTCCGTCTGGCGCGAAAGTGATCGAACGGCAAGGGCGAAGTGGTACCTTATGAGCCCCTCCAAGACTTGGGACAAGCAATGGTGTCGTTTCTCCAACGCATGGGCCACAAGCCCATGCAAAAGGCCCTGCAGATTGATACCTTGGACGACGAGCTGAGAGCCGGGATATGGAACTTGCTAACCAAGGCGCTATGGGAGCGATGGGAGCCACGACCGCGCGGCTATGAGATGTACAGCAGGAACGCGGACGCTGTAGAAGTTGAGCATCTGGTCGAGCGACTTTGGGCATCTCACTTTGGCGAGCCGATCGACACGATGCCCGAATTCAAGGAGCGCTATGGTCGCGCCGAGTCCGCCCATGAGCGGCTGCGCACAGTCATC
>CAMLCW010000058.1 GCA_946478645.1 uncultured Variovorax sp. | reverse complement strand
GGATCGCGGCCGCACCGATGATCAGCGCGAACACATTGACCATGTCGTCGGTGGTTGCACGCAGCATCGAATAGAACGGCGTGAAGTACCAGACCGGTGCGATGTGGTTCGGCGTCTTGAGCGAATCGGCCGGAATGAAGTTGTTGTACTCGAGGAAGTACCCACCAGCTTCAGGCGCGAAGAAGATCACCGCCGAGAAAATCGTGAGGAACACCACCACGCCGAAGATGTCGTGCACCGTGTAGTACGGGTGCGACGGGATGCCGTCGAGCGGATGGCCGTCGGGGCCGCGCGTGGCCTTGATCTCGATGCCGTCGGGGTTGTTGGAACCCACTTCATGCAGCGCGATCAGGTGCGCCACCACGAGGCCGAGCAGCACCAGCGGCACCGCGATCACGTGGAAGCTGAAGAAGCGGTTGAGCGTGGCGTCGCTCACCACGTAGTCGCCGCGGATCAGGAGCGCGAGGTCGGGGCCGATGAACGGAATGGCGGCAAACAGGTTGACGATCACCTGGGCGCCCCAGTACGACATCTGGCCCCAGGGCAGCAGGTAGCCCATGAAGGCCTCGGCCATGAGGCACAGGAAGATCGCGCAGCCGAACACCCAGATCAGCTCGCGCGGCTTGCGGTAGCTGCCGTACATGAGGCCGCGGAACATGTGCAGGTACACCACGACGAAGAACGCCGAGGCGCCCGTCGAGTGGATGTAGCGGATCAGCCAGCCCCAGGGCACGTCGCGCATGATGTACTCGACCGAGGCGAAGGCGAGGTTCGCGTCGGGCTTGTAGTGCATCACCAGGAAGATGCCGGTCACGATCTGGATGACGAGCACCAGCATCGCGAGCGAGCCGAAGATGTACCAGAAGTTGAAGTTCTTCGGTGCGTAGTACTTGCCCCACTGGTCGTTCCAGAGCTTCGTGAGGGGGAAGCGGTTGTCGACCCAGTTGAGGAGCTTCTCGCCTGCGGGCGCGTTGGGGGAGATTTCGCGGAATTCAGCCATGTTCTTCTTCTGCCTCAGGCCTTCTTGGAGTCTTCACCGATCAGGAGCTTGGTGTCCGACAGGTACATGTGCGGCGGCACAGGCAGGTTGTCGGGCGCGGGCTTGTTCTTGAAGACACGGCCGGCGAGATCGAACGTGGAACCGTGGCAGGGGCACAGGAAGCCGCCTTCCCAGTCGTTCGGCAGCGAAGGCTGCGGGCCGGCCTGCAGGCGGTCGACCGGCGAGCAGCCGAGGTGCGTGCAGATACCCACCACCACCAGCACCTCGGGCTTGATCGAGCGGTGCGCGTTCTGGGCGTAGGCGGGGGTGTATTCGTCGGGATAGCGCTTGGACTGCGGATCCGCCAGCTGGCCGTCGAGCTTGGGCAACTCGGCCACCTGCTCGGGCGAACGCTTGAGGATCCAGACCGGCTTGCCGCGCCATTCGACGGTGATCTTCTCGCCGACCTGGAGGCCGCCGATGTCGACCTCGACGGCAGCGCCCGCGGCCTTGGCCTTCTCGGAGGGCTGGAATGTGCTTACAAAGGGAATCGCGGTTGCCACGCCTCCCGCTACGCCGGCACAGCTGGATGCGATCAACCACGTCCGCTTGCTTGTGTCGATCCGGGGGGAGCCGGAGGTCATGTCACTCATGGGGATCCTCTAAGTCTTCTTCGCTGGAGCAGGGTCAACCCGCGATTGTAGCGGGCTGCGGAGCGCATATTCAACGGGCACGGCAGCGCCGGCGCGAAGGCAGGCGCGCGGGGCATGCGGAAGCGCCAATTAAGAACAATGAATTAGCCATTTATTTCAAAGACATTTCGACACAGCCATTTGCACCCACAAACGCCATAAAAGGTAAATTAGTTGCGGCACACTTCGCCAACTGATAGTCTTCTCTCAACTGTTAATTGCTTAAGAGAGGATATTTCGCCATGACAATTAAGCCATTGGTTTTCGCGGCCGCCGTCGCCGTGCTGGGCCTCTCCTCGGCGTTCGCCCAGACGCAGACCCCGCCGCCCGCACCGGCCTCGGTCGCGACGCCGGCGCCCCAGCCGGGGGGCGGCTCCGGCGCCTCCAGCTCCGCGTTCGGCCAGCTCACCGCAGCCCAGGCCGGCGGCGTGGCCGCGAGCGTCGGCCTCGCGGCGGCCATTGCCAGCGGCAATGGCGGCAACAGCGGTGGCGGCAGCGGTACGGGTGGTACCGGCGGCACCGGCACGGGCACGGGCACGACCGGCACCAACTGAGCGTGCCGGCCCTCCTCGCGGGAGGGCATTCGCCAACCAAGGTTCCGTTCGCCGGCCCGGCTGCGCGATGGATCGGATGCTGTCTTTTGGCAGCATTTCTTTTGGGCATTGGCGGCTGCTCTTCCGGTTCCTCGGCCATGCTGGCCACGGCACGGCATCTCTATGGCGGCCAGTCCGCCGCTCCCGAACCCACCTTCAATCCGAATTACCGCTATTTGCGCGTCACGACCGGCGCGCAAACGGTTTTCATGGCGCTGGGCTATATCGACCAGCGTCCCGAAGGCGCGGTCGAGGTCTGGTACAGCGGCAGCGGCGAAGTGCTGCGGCTGCTCGACGGACGCCTCGTGGGCACGAGCGGGCTGTCGACCGACTGGCGCGCGGTGCGTTTCTCGAATCTCCCCGCATGGCCCGGCGACACCGGCGCGAAAACCTACGTGCGCGAGCGCGACATGATGCCCGGCTACCGCTTCGGCATCCGCGACGAGGTGGTGCTCGCGCCGACAGCGGCGCCCGCGCAATCGACGCTGGCGGGCCGACCCGCCGCGTCGCTGCGTTGGTACGAGGAGCGCAGCACCTCGCGGCCGGCCAGCGCCTCGCTCCCGCCCGCGCGCTTCGGCGTGCTGACGACCGGCGGTGCGCCGCGCGTCGTCTATTCCGAGCAATGTATTTCCAATGACCTGTGTATGAGCTTCGAGCAGTGGACGCCTCCTTCTCCAGCCCCCGTCGCAGCGGCGAGCGCTGGTTCATGAGCCGTCCGCTTCTGCGTGGCCTGGCCGGAGACCCCCGCCCCCTTCGCGCTGCGATGGCCGCCTGCGCGTTGGCGGCAAGCTGCGCCGCCAACGCCCAGGTGCCGGCCGATGCGCCGGCCGACAACGCCTCGCCCGCGAGCGACGCGGACATCCGGCCCGGCGAACGCCTGAGCGCCTGGCTGCTGCGACAGCCGCCCGCCGCGGTGTCGCCCGGACTGGCCTGGCGCGTTCCCCAGGAGCGGCTGGCGCAGCAGTTCCTCAAGAACACGCTGCTGGTGCGGCTAGAAGCCTCGCGCCGCCGCGCACCGAAGGCCGAACAGGCGCAGCACCAGCAACTGATCACGTGGCTGCAGGGCCTGCCCGTCACCGGGCGCGTCGCACTCGGCGTCGTCGACCCGCGGTGGCTCGAAGTGCATCCCGACCAGGACCCGATGCTGGCGGCCGGCCAGCAGCTGGTGGCGCCGCCACCCGCGCTGCGGACCGTGGCGGTGCTGCAGCCCGATGGCCGGCTGTGCCACGTGGCGCACGAGGCCGGCCGCAAGGCCTGGGACTACGTGGCCGCCTGCGACGCCGAGGGCCGCCACGACTGGGCCTGGGTGGCCCAGCCCGACGGCCGCACGGCGCGCGTGGGCGTGGCGGCGTGGAATGCGCATCCGTCGGACGAGCCCGCACCGGGTGCCTGGATCTGGTCCGCGCCCCGCGGCATGGAGGACCTGGAACGCATTTCCGAGGGCATCATCAAGCTGCTGGCCACGCAAGGGCCGTCGCCGCAGGAAGCCGCCGTGGCGCAGGCGCCGGCCGTCGCGCCGCCATCGGACAACGCCGCGGACGCGCCGCCATCGACCGCGATCTCCGTCCTCGCCGAGCCTGCCCCGCAATACCGTGCGCTGCAGACCAGCGGCAACGACTGGGGCGAGACCGGCCTGCTGCAGACGCCGACCGCCCGCATGGGCCAGGCGGGCGACATGCGGACATCGATCTCGCATGTGTCCCCCTACACCCGGCTCAACGTGATGTTCCAGCCGCTCGACTGGCTCGAGGCCGGCTTTCGCTACACCTCGGTCAGCAACCGGATCTACGGCATCGGCCTGAGCAACCAGGGCTACAAGGACAAGAGCATCGACCTGAAGGCGCGGCTGTGGAAGGAGTCGGCCTACCTGCCCGAAGTGGCGCTCGGTTTTCGCGACATCGGCGGCACCGGCCTGTTCTCGTCCGAGTACCTCGTCGCGAGCAAGCGCTACGGCGAGTTCGACTTCAGCCTCGGCATCGGCTGGGGCTACATGGGGAATGCCGACACCATCAGCAATCCGCTCGGCCTGCTCGACAGCCGCTTCAAGACCCGCGTGAGCCAGACGACCTGGGGCGGCGCCAACTTCAGCCGGCTCTTTCGCGGGCCGGCCGCGCTGTTCGGTGGCGTGCAGTGGCGCACGCCCTGGGAGCCGCTGACGCTGAAGCTCGAGTACGAAGGCAATGATTACCAGAACGAGCCGCTCGACAACCACCAGCGGCAGCGCTCGCCGGTGAACATCGGGCTCGAGTACCGCTATGCGCCGGGCGTGACCTTCTCGGCCGGCTTCGAGCGCGGCGACAAGCTGATGCTGGGCCTGACGCTGCAGACCAACCTCGCGACGATGCAGGTGCCCAAGACGGCCGACCCGCCCGCACCCAGGTTCTCGCCCACCCCGCCCACGGCCTTCCAGGGCTGGGCGGCCACGGCAGCGGAGATCGAGCGCCGCACCGACTGGACCGTGCAGCGCATCGCGCCGCAGGGACAGATGCTGCACGTCTGGATCACCGAAAGCGCCACCGTCTACCGCAGTGCACGCGTCGAGCAGATCATTGCGGTGCTGCACCGTGACGCGCCGGGCTCGGTGCGGAACTTCGTGCTGCACTACTCGGAACGCGGCCTGCCGATGCATGCGCAGGTGGTCGACCGCGACGAATGGGTGAATGCGCATTACCAGGCGCAGACGCCGGCCCAGCAGCGCGCCGCGAGCCAGCGCGACTACGCGCCCGCGCCGATCGGCGCCGACCCCGGCGTGATCGTTCCGGTGGTGGCCGCCCACGGCGCGGCGGCCGATGGCGACAGCGGCGGCCCGAGCGACAGCAGCAAGCGCCTGCCCGCATGGGAGCGCCAGACGCCCAAGTTCACCATCGGGCTCACGCCCAGCCTGGGCCAGATCCTCGGCGGACCGAACGCCTTCGTGCTCTACCAGATCGGCGTGCAGGCGGTGGCCGAGTACCGCTTCACGCCGAGCACCTGGGTCAACGGCGCGCTCAACCTGCGCCTGGTCGACAACTTCGACAAGTTCACCTACACCGCGCCCAGCAACCTGCCGCGCGTGCGGACCTTCCAGCGCGAATACGTGACCTCCAGGCGGCTGACGATGCCGGTGTTCCAGCTCACGCACGTGGGCCGGCTCAGCGACAACCAGTACTACAGCGTGTATGGCGGCGCGCTCGAGACGATGTTCGCGGGCGTCGGCGGCGAGTGGCTCTACCGCCCCTGGCGCAGCAAGCTCGCCTTCGGCGTCGACTTCAACCACGTGCGCCAGCGCGACTTCGAGCAGGACTTCGGGCTGCGCGACTACAAGGTCAACACCGGCCATGCCACGGTCTACTGGGACACGGGCTGGAACGGCGTGCTCGCGAAGGTCAGCGCGGGCCAGTACCTGGCGGGCGACCGCGGCGTGACGATCGACATCAGCCGCCGCTTCGACAACGGCGTGGTGCTCGGCGCCTATGCGACCAAGACCAACGTCTCGGCGCGGCAATTCGGCGAAGGCAGCTTCGACAAGGGCATCTACCTGTCGATCCCGTTCGACGCGCTGCTGCCGCGCACGAGCAAGTTCACCGCCAACTTCGCCTGGGCGCCGCTGGTGCGCGACGGCGGTGCGCGGCTGGGCCGGATCCATCCGCTGTACGAGATGACCTCCGCGCGCGACCCGAGTGCGTACAAGTTCCGCGCACCGGGCACGGGCGAGCCGCGCGCGGGCGACAACATCCTGAACTTCGAGCGGCGTTAGTTCAGCGCGCCGGCGCCGCGGCGCCGGCGCGCATGATGAAGAACAGCCACGCGATCATGGCCGCCGCCATGCAGGCGAAGCCGACGGTCATGGCATGGATGGTCTGGATGTAGGAGATCGGCGGCTTGGTTGCGAGCATGCAGGCCGCAAAGACGAGCGCACCGAAGATCGAGCACCACAGCAGCGCGCCAGGCCGTCCGGCCGCCCTGAATCCGGTGCGCAGGCACATCGTGAGGCCGAACACGGCCGGGGCATAGAAAAACGGCGAGAAATCCATGCCGGCGTAGTTGCGCCCGAAGGCCAGCACCACCAGGTGCGGGCCGAGCAGCCCGAGCACGACGCCGCCCAGGGCCGCGACGACAAAGCCCGCGAGCACGAACTTGACGAACAGGCGGTGCGCCTCCTTGTACCGCGCCGATTGCCAGCCGGCCGCGAGCCGCGGCAGGATGTAGTAGCCCAGCGCCAGCAACACGTACTGCATCGGCAGCAGGAAGGTGATGTAGATCTTCAGCAGGCCGCCCTGCGCGGCATCCGCCGACGAGCCGAGCAGCAGGATCGCGCCGCCCGTCATGATCCAGCTCATCCACTGCGAGAGGCCGGCCTTCCAGCCATAGCTCGTGACCTCGCCGATCGTCAGCGGCTGCGCATCGGCCGCGGCCGGCAGCGGCGCGATCACGCGCCCGAAGTTGCCGGCGATCAGCAGTGCGAACGGCAACTGGACGATGGCGATCCACAGCAGCGCCTCGGCCCATGTGGCGGGCTTCAGGCCGATCAGCACCGCCACGTAGCCGGCGCACACCAGCAGGCCCGACGCGCAGAGTGCGAGAAAACGCCGCCCCACGAGCAGCATGCTGCGTGCGATCCAGAACACCTCGTAGCCCGCGATCAGCGCGACGCCGGCCCAGGCCAGCGGGCCGGGAAAACGCGCGAACTGCCACGCGAGAAACCCCGCCACCGAGATGCCCAGCACGAGCGCCCAGCTCCACCATGCGGCCGACCGGCTCGCGTAGTAGCGCCTGATCAGGATCGGCTCGTGCACCACGGCCGTGTGCAGGATGTACTGGAAGCTGACGATCGCGAGAAAGGCCGAGGCGATGCCGAAGTCGGCGGGCGACAGCGCGCGCGCGAGCGCGAAGCTCAGCAGCAGCTGGCTCGCACTGTAGATGCACTGATCGGCAATCGCGTAGACCGGGCCCAGGCGCTTTCGAATGCCCGCGACGTTCATTCCGAGATCGACAACAGGACCGGCTGTGCGCTCGCCCTGGCCGCGAAGCCGCCCTCGCCCGGCGCACCGCAGCTGCCGCGGCGCACCTGTGGGAAGAACTCGACGCGCGTGCATTTCTTGCCCTTCTCGGCCGCCACGACCACGTTCTTTTCGGTGCGCTCGGTCCACACCACGTGCAGCAGCGAGGTCCCGCGGCGCAGCACCAGCTTGTGCACTCCCGCGTCCTCCTGGTAGGAGACCTTCTTCGCGTCGCGCACGATGCGCAGAAATTCGGTGAGGCTCCCGAACGCCTCCTTCTTCTCGCCGCTCTTCGACTTGAGGCCGAAGTTGTCTTCCCGCGCGATGGCGGACGTGCCCCGGTCCTTCCAGGCATAGAGGTTCAGCAGCTTGATGCCGGCCGCCACGTTGGTGAGGTACTCGCGAAAGATCAGCGAGGCCTGGCCGTTGCGGTCGCGCACCGGCAGGTACGAGGCATAGCCCCATTCCGAGGCCACGATGCCGACCTGGTTCAGTTGCCGCTGGTCGAGCTGCGTGCGCAGCCGGGCGTAGTCGGCAATGGCGGTCTCGGGCACCGAGCGGTACGGATGGATCGAGATGTCCGTCAGGCAGTTCGACTTCGCGGCCGAGACGAAGGCGTTCTCGAGCGGCGCAGGCACCTGGCCCGCATGGAAAGGCAGCTTCGCGAAGCCGAAGCCCATGACGATCTTCGGCGGCGTCTTCAGTTGCGCGATGCTGCGGCAGAACGCCGCGGTCGCGGCACCGAAGTCGTCATGCAGCGACGGGTTGAGGAAGGTCTTGTGGTCGGGCTCGTTCCAGAGCTCCCAGACGGCCACGTCGGCCGCATGCGCTTCCATGAAGCCGCGCGCGAATTCGGCGAACAGCTTCTCGCGCTGCCCGCCGCGCAGGTCCGCCGGCGCCTGGCCCCAGATCTCGCGCCCGCCGAACAGCGTGACGATCGCCTGCAGGCGCGCGGCCTTCACGCGGCGGATCAGGCTGGCGTAGTCGATCGATGCCGGATTCACGCTCTTGAGCGGCGGCCGCGCGCCGAAGCGCACGAACTCGAAGCCCGAGGCCTTGATCTCGCGCAGGTCGTCGTCCGAGATGTCCGCGGGATCGATCTGCACGCTGAGCGCCACCGGGTACGCCGATGCCAGTTCCGCGATGCCGCGCGCCTGGGCCGCGGCGCCGAAGCCAGCCAGTGCCGCCGCCGCGCACAGCGATGCGGCCGCGCGCTGCAGCCCGCCCGGGCCCAAGAGGGAAGCGAGGATCCTCGTCAAAGCACCGACTCCTTGTACAGGTCGACGATCGCGGCATTCATGCGGTCGGCGGTGTATTTCTGCTCGAACAGCGCGCGCCCGGCACGGCCCATGCGCGCCAGCTCGTCCGAGGGAAGGCGGTCGATCTCGCGCAGCATGTCGTCGATGCGCTCGAGCGCGAACAGCCGTCCGCTGCGATGGTCCTCGACGATGTCGACCAGCCCGCCCACGGCGGAGGCGAACACCGGCTTGCCGCGCGCCATGGCCTCGACCGCCACCAGGCCGAAGCCCTCCCAGCGCGAGGGCACGATGATCGCCTCGCAGGAACGGTAGGCCTCGTCGAGCGCCTCCTTCTCGAGCCAGCCCTTGAAGTCGACTTCGTTGGGCTTGGCCAGCGGAAGGTCGTTGCGGACGGCTTCGCCGACCACCACCAGCCTGAAGTTCGGCCGCACCCGCAGGTAGGCATCGAGCAGCGCGTCGATGCCCTTCTGCTTGTCCAGCCGCCCGACGAACAGGATCTTCCTTTCGGACGTCACGGGCCGGGGCGCGGCCTCGATGGCTGCCATTGCCGGCGAGGCCGCGATGCCGTTCGGAATGCAGGTGCAGCGCTTGATGCCGAATTTCTCGGCCAGCCGCAGTTCATGGTCGCTGATGCAGATGATCGCGTCGCTCCAGTGCGAGAGCAGCCATTCGATCCAGCGGTAGACCGCCTTCTTGTACGACGGACCGAGCTGGTCGAAGGCCCAGCCGTGCGAGCAATAGACGATTCGCGTTTCGGCCGGCACCTGGCCCGCCAGCGCCATGGCGCGCACGATGCCGCCGGCGATCGAGCTGTGGAGATGGAGCACCGTGGGGCGTTCGGCACGGATGATCCTGCGGATCCGGGCCGCGTAGCCGGCGAGCACCAGCGGGCTGCGCGCTGCGGGAACCACGTGCGTGTCTGCCGGGCTCAGCCACTCGACCGGCGCAGGCAGCACGAACTTGGCCTGGGTGATCGCGGGCGAATTCTGCTGGAAGCCCGAAACCATCCGCAGGTAGGTCTCGAGCCCGCCCTTGAGCGTCTCTGCGACGTGCAATATTTTCATGTCGGCCTGCTCACTCAGACCAGCGCATGAATGCCGGCCACGACCTGGCTGCGCAGCGCATCGAGGCGCTGCCGGTCCGGGCGCTGCTCGCCGAGCAGGTCCAGCACCGACGAGCCGAGCTTCTCGACCTCGGGCGACAGGTCGAACAGGTGGCGCTCGCGTCCGGTCAGCTCGAAGAACGACGCCACCTTCTTGTCCCAGTTCATACCGACCGAAGGAATGTGCAGGCCATAAGCCACGATGTTGGCGTGCAGCCGATGGGCCACTACGCAGGCGCAGGTGCTGATCAGCGACACCAGTTCGTCGGGATGCCGCGGCACCACGAAGTCCGGCTTCGGCTCGGCGGCGGCCGACACGATCTCTTCGAGGACCCGGTTGTCCTCGGCCGCGCCGTTGGTGAAATAGAGCACGCGCAGGCCTTGCGTGCGCAATGTCTCGGCGAGGCTCGAGAAGAACCGCGCCGACGGCGTCGAGTTGGCATCGCCGTATTCCGAATTCATCACCAGCGCATCGAGGCTGCTCACGCAGATGCCGACGTCCCAGCTCTTCTCGGGCGACAGTTCATCAGGGAACGCGTCGGCGCAGATCAATGCCGGATCGGGCACGACCCGGATCTGCGGCCGCGGGACCTTGAAATACGTGTGCAGGTTGTCGGCCGACTCCTGGTCGCGCGTGGCATAGAACACCGGCCGCGCGTTGTCCAGGAAGCGCTTGACCAGGAATTGGCCCCAGAACGACCATTTGGCTGTGACGCCCACGCTCGCGACCACCACCTTCTTGCCGCGCAGCAGCCGGCTCAGGAAGAACAGCTTGGCCGGAAAGTTGAGCGCCACGTCGCAGAAAAGCTGCCCGCCGCCGATCACCACCACGTCGGCATCGTCGATCGCCGCCTGCCAGTTCCTGCGCCACGAGGACAGGTAGCCCTTGAGGCAATACAGGAAGACGATCAGCGACCGCAGCAGCGACGGCAATTTCGCGAACACGCGAAAGGCGCCGCCGCCGCGCAGGTTCTCTTCCGCAAACCCCTGCCGCCCGGCAATGTCCAGGAATTCGACGCGCGCCTGCGGGTACTTGAGCCCCACGATGTGCGCGAGCGAGGCGGCGATCACGCCGTCGCCGAGGTTGTCGCTGAAAGGCACGGCGCAGATCAGGATCTTCTTCATTTCATTTCTCCGTGGGGAAGCCGTCCATCACCGTGAACCGTGGCCGACGGCGACAACCCAGATGGTCCGAATGAAGATGCCGATGTCGCGGCCGACCGAGAGCGTCTCGACGTACGCGACGTCGAGCGCGACGCGCGCCTTGTAGCTCAGCTGGTTGCGCCCGCTCACCTGCCAGAGCCCCGTGATGCCCGGGCGAACGGCGCAATAGAACGACCAGTCCGAGCCATACAGGCTCTTCTGGTCGAGCATGCAGGGGCGCGGGCCGACCAGGCTCATGTCGCCCACCAGCACGTTCCAGAACTGCGGCAGTTCGTCCAGGCTGGTCTTGCGGATGAACTTGCCGAACGGCGTGATGCGCGGGTCGTTCTCGAGCTTCTGGTATTCGGCCCACTGCTGGCGCGCCACGGCGTCGTTCTTCAAATGCTCTTCCAGGATCTGCGCCGAATTCGGCAGCATCGAGCGGAATTTGTAGAACTTGAATATCCGCCCACCGCGTCCGTAGCGCGGCTGCGAATAGAGAACCGGCGCGCCGGACGTGATGAGCACGCCGACCGCCAGAACGGCAAACAGCCAGCCGAAGGCGCAGAAGAAGAAAAGCGCCGCGGCAATGTCCACCGCGCGTTTGCCGGCGCGCAGCAGCGGCGAATGGCGCACGCCCATCCATTCATCGTTCGCAATGCCCCCGAAGGCTTCGTCGCCCGGGGGCGCCATCGATTCCTCCGAACGAAAATTGGTCATACGGATGCTCCAATTTCCCATTCGAGGAACGAACGAATTTCCAGCTGAAGAACTCTCATTGCAGAGCACCTTTCGTCTTACAAGCGCGTGCTTGCCCCTTGCGGGTCCTGTGGCATAGGGAGGCCGGCGGCCCGCCTTGTCGGCCGGGCTGCGGAACCTCTGAAGGTTGCGGCGCAAAAAAATCAGTGCGCGGGCGAAGCGATTTCGACGCGTAATACGAAATGAATACGCAATTGACCCGAGTGCTTTGTTATTAGCAATTGATCGCTTGCACCGATTTAGTGCGTGCAGTGATAAATCTCACATTCTTGGCAAATTTTCCCTGAAATTGAGCGCAAGACTAGGTGATATCCCTGTTGTTTTTATATTTATAGTGTGTGTATCGGTAACCGCCATATTTGTAGCTGCTGCTCCCGGCGTGCCGGCGAGTTAAGTCCATGGCATTCAAAATCACGCCGTTGGCGGTGCATCCGGCATGGGCCAGCCTGCGGATGCTTTCATTCAATTCGCCTAATTGGGTCTTTTCAGCCCGCGCCACGAGCAGCAGCGAGCCGGCCAGCGGCGCCACGGAGGCGGTGTCCGCCGCCACCAGCACGGGGGCCGTGTCGACGATGACGAGGTCGTAGCCCGGCGAGAGCTTTTGCAGAATCTGCGAGAAAGATTCGCTCAGTAGCAATTCCGCCGGGTTGGGCGGCAGCACACCCGTCGTGATGACGTCGAGGTTCGGCTGGACCGATGTGCGAAGCGCCTGGTCCTGGGTGATGGTGCCGGCGATCAACTCGGACAGGCCCCGGGACCGCGACATCGAGAAGAACTGGTTCACGCGCCCCTTGCGCAGGTCGGCATCGATCAGCAGCACCTTCTTGCCGGACGCGGCGGTGATGGCCGCGAAATTGACCGACACGAAGGTCTTGCCGACGCCCGGCGTCGCACCGGAGATGAGCAGCCGGTTGTTGGCCGCCTCGAGCATGGTGAACTGCAGCGCGGTGCGCAGGCTGCGCAGGCTTTCGATCGCGGGGTCTTCGGGTTGCTGCAGCGCCAGCACGTGCATGCCGGGCGCCTTGTTCTCGATGCTCTTGTCGATCACGCGCTGGGCGCCGCTCAGCGGAATGCTGCTGTAGACGCTGAGCCCGGTGTGCAGCTCGATCTCGCTCGGGTTGCGGATGCCGCCAAACAGTGCGTTGCGCCCGATGGCCGCGGCCACGCCGGCGCCGAGCCCCAGCAACAGGGCCACCGCGAAGATCAGCGAGCGCTTGGGCCAGACGGGCTGCTCGGGAACGATCGCTTCGTCCAGCAGCCGCACGTTGCCCACCTTGCCTTCCTTGGCGAGGCGCATCTGCAGCGAGCTGTTGAGCAGCGACACGTAGAGGTCGGTGTTGACCTTGATGTCGCGCTGCATCTGCACGGTGTTCTGCTGCAGCAGCGGCATCTTGCGGATGCGCGCGTCGACGCCCGCGATCTCGCCCTTCCAGGCGGCGATCTGGTTGTCGAGCGTCTGCAGCGTGGGGTGCTTGTCGGTGAAGCGCGCCGAGAGTTCGCGCCGCTTCTGCTGCGCCTCGAGCAGCTTGGCCTGGAGCTCGACGGTCTGCGACAGCGCGTTCTTCGCCTCGTCGTCCAGGCTCACGGTGCCGTTCTCGTTGCGGTAGCGGTTGTAGAGGTCTTCGGACTGCTCGAGCTGCTTCTTGAACTGCGGCAGCGCGGTGTCGAGGAAGCCCAGGGTCTTCTCGGCCTCGGCGGCCTTGCGCTCGATGTTCTGGCGAACGTAGAGCCGGCCGATCTCGTTGAGCACTTGCGTGAGCTTCTCGGGATCGGGGTTCTTCCAGCTGACGTCGAGCACGCCCGACTGCTTGCCCTTCTCGGCCACCTTGAGGCTGTCCTGCAGCGCGAGCAGCGTCTTCTGCTTCGAGAAGCGGACCAGCTCGAACTGCGCCCCCGGCTTGGCGCTCACGCTGCGCACCAGGAGGCGCAGCCGCCCGGCGCCAAGCTCGGCCAGCAGCGGCGTGCCGATCGCACCCGCCAGCGGCGTCGCCATGTCGGGATGGCTCAGTTCGTACTGGTTGTTCGCCTTGACGGTCAGCGTGAAGGGCTTCTCCTCGAGGTTCGCCGGCACGTCGAACTGCGGCACCACGATCTGCTCGGTGCCGCTCACGTAGCCCGAGAGCCCCATGAAGCCGGGCTCCGAGAGCTCGCCCGCGCGCCGCGCGAGCCAGCTGCCCACCACCGGCGCATAGCGCGGCCGCGCGCTGATGTAGAGCTTGGTGTTCTCCACCGCCTGGCCCAGGATCGCGCGCGAACGGATGATCTCGATCTCGCCGGCGGCCGGCGTCTTCACGCTCAGCAGCGACGAGGCCGCATCGCCGAGGAAACTGCCGGCCGAATTGCCCGAGTCCTCCACCTGCACGGCAAGGTTGGACTCGTACACCGGCTTGCCGAAGAGCGCGTAGGCCGCACCGAGGAACAGCGCGACCGCCACGACGCCGGCGATGAGCCAGCGGTTGTCGATCAGGATGTCCAGGTACTCGACCAGGTTGATGCCCTCGCTCTCCTCTTCCAGCGGTGGCATCGGCAGGACGGCTTGCTGCGGTGCGTTCATGTCGGTTGCTGCTCGGGTTTTGTAATTTTCAGAATGCGGTCGATCCAGGTCCTGGCGCCCACGTCGATGAGCGAGAGCGCATGCACGAAGGCCGCCTCGTCCTCGCGATAGGGGTCGGGCACGTCCTGCTTGGCGGCCTCGGCGATGCGGAAGACCTTGCCGCGCACGAACGGATAGGCCGATTCGAGATGGCGCCGCTGGTCCATGTCCATCACCAGGATCAGGTCGGCCTGCCGGCACAGCAGCTGATTGACCTGCTGTGCCACATGGCCCGAGATGTCGATGCCGCGCGCCTGCATGAGCTGCTGCGCGAGCGGATCGGCGGCGCGCCCGACCAGCGCGCCGGTGCCCGCGGACATCACCCGCAGGTGCGGCAGCCCTGCCGCCAGCAGCCCCTCGGCCATGGGACTGCGGCAGATGTTGCCGATGCAGACCGTGAGGACGGATTTCATCGGTGGCGGCTCCAGACTTCGTCGCCTGCGTTGATCACCTGCGCGGCCGGCAGGATCAGGCTCGCCAGCCGGTTCCAGGTCACGAGCGGCACGGAATCGATGTAGACCACGTCCTTGGGCTGCAGCGGGAAGCGCTCGGCCAGCGCCAGCGCCGCGGGGTTCCTGGCATTCAGGTGGAAGATCGCCGGCAGGCCGCGTGCGTTGTTGCGGATGACGTAGATCTGGCCCGTGTTGGCCGAGGTCAGGTTCGGACCGCCGGCCTCGCCGAGCGCCTCGTTGAGGCTGAGCCGCCCGTTGTGCATGACCAGCGCCGAAGGCCGCGCGATCTCGCCCATCACGAACACCTTGCTTTCGTCGCGGTGCCGAACCTGGACCACGTCGCCGTTTCGCAGCGGGATCCTGCTGGCGTCGGCACCGAGCGTCTGCAGCCGCTGCAGGTCGATCTGCGTGGTGCTGTCGCCGCGCGTGAGCGTCACGAATGACCGGTCGCCGTTGGCGGTGATGCCGCCGGCCCGGCTCAGCGCTTCGGCCAGCGTCATCGGCACGTCGGTGAAGATCTGCAGCCCCGGGTTGCGCACCTCGCCTTCCACGAAGGCGCGGCGGCTCCGGAACGACTGGATGCGCACCGTCACCTGCGGCGACTTGATGTACTCGGAGATGCGGCTCGCGATCAGGTCGGAGGCTTCGATCTCGGTGAGCCCCTGGAGCTTCACGCGGCCGATGTACGGGAAGCTGATCTGCCCCGTCGCGCCGACGATGAACCCGGGCGCCACGCTGATGCCCGTCGGGTCGGCTTGCTGGGTGATCACCGCGCCGGCGTTCGGCAGCAGTTCCGGGTGGTCGTAGACGATGATCCCGACCACGTCGCCGGGCCCGATGGTGTACGCCGGGGCCTCCCCGAAGAGCCGCTTCACGTCCGGCGGGACCGAAGTCGGCTCCGCCTCGGCCATCGTGCGGATGAGCGCGGGCGAAATCGACGTGATGACCCCGTCCGGCGCGCCGTCGGCCGGCAGGTACTGGAATTCGGGCGGCAGGGCCTGGTCGGCTTCGTAGGCGCCCAGCGAACCGAAACCCGGCGCGCAGCCCTGCAGCAGCAATAACGCGCCCATTAGGGCAATACCCCACCCCTTCGGGTACACGAAGCGTGTCAAATTGATCCCCATTGCACAAATTGGTTTTAACAACCGCGATGCCCATGCAAGGCCCGAGCCCAATCGGCAATTGGGCCTCGCCTTTATGTCCACGGTTCGTCAAAGCAAACCTGCGCCGCGTCAGCAGGCAGGCCGGGCCGAATTGTCGCCCGCCGCTCAACGGTGGTTTTCCGTTGAATAGATGAAAAACTTGTTTCCAACTGCGGAATACCCCGCCACGGCCTGGGGTCATCGGCTACCTCAATAACAAAAGCCCCTTCTTCATTGGAAGAAGGGGCCGTAATCGGCCAGCAAAAGGGTCGAATGCCCGGCCCGAAATGTGAACTATCAATTAACGGCTTGACATTGCCATTTGTCGCATCCGAACCACGAAGCAGCCAGCGCCGCAATCCGTTGAAAAGGTTTGCTCTTTTGTAAGCAGATGTTTTCCGTTACGTGCGCTTGCGTGGCGGCGGGCGCAGTTGGCGCAGGTCCAGGCGCGTGTAGGGGCGCTCGATGCCCGCCATCCAGGTGGCCACCGCTTCCAGCATGCCCTGTGTCGGTGCGGGGCGCCCCACGAGGAAGAACACCAGCGGCACGGCCAGCCCCGCAGCCAGCCAGCGCGACGCCGGCGCCGGGATCGGGCGGGCTCGATGCAGCCAAAGAAAACCGAGGCTCGCCGTCAGCCCGAGGAAGGTTCCGGTTACGACTTCTGCGGTGGAATGCGCCTCGAGGGCCAGCCGCGAGGTACCCACCGCGACCGCCCAGGCGCATCCGGCCGCCACGGCCGCGAAGCGCACCACTGGCGAAGCGCGCTGTGCCGCGAGCCAGAAAATGACCGGCCAGAGACCCGTTGCGAGCGCGGTGTGGCCGCTGAATCCGGTGAAATCGAGACGGGCGCTGCCAACGCCCCAGCCGAGAAAAGCCAGCTTGGAGATCATCACCACCAATCCGCAACCGCCGAATAGCAACACCCAATGCAGCGCTGCGGTCCGCGTGTCGGGATTGCTCGCGAGCCAGACTGCAATCCAGAATGCAGCCGGCAGCAGGAAACCACTGTCACCGAAGGTCGTGACAATTAGCCAGAAATTATTCATCAAATAGAGAAGCTATTGCCCGTATTGGTGCACGGCAGCGAATTGCGGCACCCAATAGGCGCACCCTTCATTGGCCTGCAACGCTTTCGAACTACACTCGGGCGCCGCCCGAAAGCTCAGCCTGGCGCATCCCGAACGCAAGCGGGCATACTGGCGGCCCATTCAACACCAAAGAACGCAGAGGGTAACGACATCATGAGCATCTTCAGTGAATTCAGGGAATTTGCCGTCAAGGGCAACGTGGTGGATCTCGCCGTGGGCGTGATCATCGGCGCGGCCTTCGGGAAGATCGTCGATTCGCTGGTGAACGACGTGATCATGCCGGTGGCCGGACTGGTGTTCGGCAAGCTCGATTTCTCGAACCTCTTCGTGGTGCTCGGCACGGTGCCCGCCGGCGTGGCGAACAACCTCGCGGACCTCAAGAAGGCAGGCGTGCCGGTGCTGGCCTATGGCAACTTCATCACCATCCTGGTCAACTTCCTGATCCTCGCGTTCATCATCTTCATGATGGTCAAGCAGATCAACAGGCTGCGCAAAACCCAGGCCGAGACGCCTGCCGCGCCAGTGGCCCCGCCCGAGGACATCGCGCTGCTGCGCGAGATCCGCGACAGCCTCAAGCGGCCCTGAGCCGCAAGTTCAGCGCGCCGTTGCGAGCCGGCGCGCCATGCGCAGCGCCTCGACGAGGCTCGACGCATCGGCCCGCCCCGAGCCCGCAATGTCGAAGGCCGTGCCGTGGTCGGGACTGGTGCGCACGAGCGGCAGGCCCAGCGTCACGTTCACGCCCTTCTCCACGCCGAGGTACTTGACCGGGATCAGACCCTGGTCGTGGTACATCGCCACCACCACGTCGAACTCGCCGCTGTCGGGCACGCCGGCCCTGGTGCGCGCGCGCATGAAGACCGTGTCGGGCGCGTGCGGGCCGTCGGCGTCGATGCCTTCAGCACGCGCGGCCGCAATGGCCGGCGCAATCACTTCGCGCTCTTCGGAACCGAACAACCCGCCCTCGCCCGCATGCGGATTGAGGCCGGCCACGCCGATGCGCGGCGTCCGTCCGAGGATGCGCAGCAGCGCGCGGTGCGTGATGCGCAGCGTCTCGAGCACCCCGCCGAAGCTCACGGCCGTGATCGCATCGCGCAGCGACACGTGAATGCTCACGAGCACCGTGCGCAGTTCGTCGTTGGCAAGCATCATGCGCACCGGCATGCCCTCGACGGCGAGCCCCGCATGCGCCGCCGCCTCGGCCTGCAGCAGTTCGGTATGGCCCGGGTACGCGAAGCCGGCCGCCGCAAGGGCCTCCTTGTGGAGGGGCGCCGTGACGATCGCCGCGACCTCCGCGCGCAGCGCCGCGCGCGCGGCCCAGACGACGCACTCGCCCGCGATGCGGCCGGCCTCGGCGCTGATGCGGCCGAGCGCGATCGGCTGCGCGGGCGGCGCCACCGCCTGCAGCACGGGGATGCAGCCGGGCGGCACGCTGGCGGCCTCGGCGATGCGCTCGATCTGCGCCACCGGCCAGCCCGGTTGGCCGGGCCGCGCAAGCGCCTGCGCGGCGCGGCGCACGGTGCCGACGTCGCCGGCCACGAAAGCGCCGCGCGCGGCCTCGGGCGCCGACTGGAAGGCTTTGACGATGATCTCGGGCCCGATGCCTGCGGGATCGCCGAGCGTGATCGCGAGCGGCGCTGGGGTGGTCGAACTCGGGCCGCTCATGCCGGGTTGTCGATGTCGATGAACTCGTGCTTGAGCCCGAGCTGCGCCGCCACGTGGCCCGCCACCGCCGGCGCGCCGAAGCGCTCGGTCGCATGGTGGCCGCAGGCCAGGAAGGCCACGCCCGTCTCGCGCGCGTAGTGGGCCTGCGGCTCGGAGATTTCCCCCGTGATGAAGGCGTCCGCGCCGGCCGCGATGGCGGCCTCGAAATAGCCCTGGGCGCCGCCTGTGCACCATGCGATGTTGCGGATCGGGCGCTCGGCCGTGTCCAGCAGCGTGACGGGGCGCGCCAGTACCTTTTCGACGTGCGCCGCGAGCGCCTTGCCGCTCGTGA